>NZ_CBABQS010000014.1:0-77358 GCF_964672035.1 Arcicella sp. | reverse complement strand
GATAAATTCTTGGCTAAAGGGATTTTTGAGAATAAAGTTTTAATTTTGCTACTGATGATATTTTTCATTAAAGGGCTGTTTTTGTTGCTTGAGAACTACAAATTTCAGCCTTTTTTTATTAATCTTAATTTTTCATCGGGTAGAGTACTAAACAATGTATTCCTATATAAAGTAATATTGTAAAAACATCAACTTAAACTAAAACCAATGAAAAAACAACTATTAATTCCTACCCTTTGCTTAGCAAGTATGGCTTTGGGTGCATTCGTCACAAAAGCCATTGAAAATCAACCTATTACCGTTGAAATTGTCAAGCAAGCCGAAAAAATTATGGGCTTAGAATTCACGCCTGCTGAAGCTGATTCAATGCTCATTGAATTAACAGATACTCGTAAAAATTTTGAAGATATTCGCAAGGTTGAACTCAAAAATGAAGTTTCGCCCGCCTTACTTTTCAATCCTTTACCCGTGGGTTTCGAGTTTGAAAAAGGTCAGTCCTCTTTCAAAGCCTCTGAATTAAAAATAGTCACGATGCCTTCTGATAAAAACGATTTAGCTTTTTATAACGTTCGTCAATTGGCTGAATTAATTCGTACCAAGAAAATTTCTTCCGTGGAATTAACAAAATTCTACTTAGAAAGACTCAAAAAATACGACCCTCAATTACAATGTGTCGTAACACTGACAGAGGATTTAGCGTTGAAACAAGCCGCCCAAGCGGATGCCGAAATTGCTGCCGGAAAATATCGTGGATTACTACACGGAATTCCCTACGGAGCGAAGGATTTATTGGCGAAAAAGGGTTATAAAACCACTTGGGGTTCAGTACCGTATAAAGACCAAGTACTTGATTATGATGCCGTTGTAGTGGAAAGATTAGAAAAAGCGGGAGCAATTCTTTGTGCTAAATTAACGTTAGGAGAATTGGCAATGGGAGATGTTTGGTTTGGTGGAAAAACTAAAAATCCTTGGAATCTTAATCGTGGCTCATCAGGTTCATCGGCGGGTTCGGCTTCTTCAGTTTCAGCAGGGCTTTTGCCTTTTGCGATCGGCTCTGAAACGCTCGGTTCGATTGTTTCGCCTTCGTCTGAATGTGGGGATACTGGGTTACGACCTACCTTCGGACGTGTACCTCGCACGGGAGCCATGGCATTAAGTTGGTCGATGGATAAATTGGGACCGATTTGTCGGACGGTGGAAGATTGTGCCATTGTTTTTAATGCTATTTATGGAAAAGACGGTAAGGATTTGACGGTAATGGATGCTCCTTTTCGATTTGATGGAACTAAAAAAGACTTGAAAGGCATCAAAATTGGGTATTTGAAGGCTGATTTTGAAGGAAAATATGCCAATAAAACAACCGATTCTTTGACGTTGGTAATGATGAAAAAATTAGGGGCAGAATTAATTCCAATGGAGTTGCCAAACCTTCCTTCCAACGATATTAGTTTTCTTTTGACCGTTGAAGGAGCAGCCGCTTTTGATGATTTAACTCGTTCTGGAAAAGATGATTTAATGGTTCGTCAAAACAAAAACGCTTGGCCTACTGCCTTTCGAGCGGCACGTTTTGTGCCAGCGGTTGAATATATACAAGCAAACCGTCATCGTTCATTATTAATTCAAGATTTTCATAAGAAATTAGGAGACATTGACGTTTATTTATCACCCGCTTTTGCCAGTAAAAACTTAACAATGACCAATTTAACGGGACATCCTTGCGTGGTTTTACCAAACGGTTTTCGTTCAGAAGGTCGCCCAACGAGTATTACATTTATGGGCAAATTATTTGGCGAAGGGAAATTATTGCAAGTAGCAAAAATCTATCAAGAGGCCACCGATTTTCATTTGAAACATCCGAAGCTATAATAAAATTAGTAAGCTGTCCTTTTTCAATTTATCAAAGGACAGCTTATTTGAAAATATTTTAAAATTTGCTTCAACATAACCACTTTACCTTGCGTAACTTTGTAAATACAAAAACAAACAGAGACAATAATTAATTAAAATGAAATTTATAATATCAATCATTTTGCTTTCTATTTTACTTATTTTCAATAGTTTAGCCCAAAAAAATAAACCCACACTACCCGAATCTATTGGCCAATATCCCATTCCCGTATCTTCATCGAACCAATTGTTTTATATCCAACGGAGTTCAAACATTAACTCCATAGTTTACGATGCTAACGTAGGAATTGATAAGAAATTAGACCCTGAAAATCCTGTGCATACCTACTGGATTCTTCACACACAAGGTGGTAAAAAGCAAGAACTCACAGGGATTCAACGGTCATTAGCGTATGGACTTCATACACGACCAGTAACAGGAGATTTAGGTAGTTATGATGGCTATTTTTTTGCCTATCGAAAAAGAAAATTTGTCGTGAAACTTAACCCAAAGGGTGAACCAATTGCCTTATTTCCAATAAACGGCAAAATGCAAATTTTAAAAAAAGTATTCGTAAAAGTAGATGAAAGTGGCATGATGCCTTCGGTAATTTCTGTAGAACTATGGGGGCGTGATATTTTGACCGATAAGGAAGTTTACGAAAAATTCAACCCGTGAAAATATTTATCGCAAGGACGGGAAGACGGAAGTTCTTCTCAGCGTCAATGGCGACCTTAAGATGATTATATTTTTTGAAAATATCTACTGTCTGTCGCAACACCTTCTAAACCCTTCCCCCTGAAGGAAAAAATTTACCTTCAAGGGAAAAGATTAACCGACGCTCGGTTGCAATAGTTCCATTTCATTAAGTTACACACTCAAAAGGACGTAAATACTTGGTATGAGCCAAATTACTCACTAATCCAGCAAAATATCATCTTGAATATGCGTTCCAAATATCAATACTCCTTCAAAACTTCTCTCGCAATTACGATTTTCTGAATCTCAGAAGTACCTTCGCCAATGGTGCAAAGTTTTGAATCTCGGTAGAATTTTTCTACAGGAAAATCTTTTGTATAGCCATATCCACCAAAAATTTGCACGGCATCCGTTGAAACTTCTACGCAAATTTCGGAAGCGTAAAACTTTGCCATCGCAGCCTCTTTTGTCATATTTGTTCCTTCCATTTTGAGAGCGGCTGCTTCACGAGTCATTAATTCTGCGGCGTGTACTTTTGTGGCCATTTCTGCCAATTTAAAGCTGATTCCTTGAAAATTGGCAATCGGTTCTCCAAATTGATGACGTTCTTGGGCATATTTTGCGGCGGCCGACAGAGCTCCTTTGGCGATTCCCAAAGCCAAAGAAGCAATAGAAATTCTTCCTCCGTCTAAGATTTTCATGGCTTGCTTGAAACCATCACCTTCATTTCCTAAACGAGCTGAGATTGGTACTCGACAATCTTCTAAAATAACCTCAGCAGTTTCGCAAGCCCTCATCCCTAATTTATTTTCTTTTTTGCCATATTTCAACCCGACATTAGAACGCTCCACGATGAAAGCTGTAGCATTGTTTTTTGCTCCAACGTCTCCCGTGCGAGTCATTACAACCACTACATCACCCGATTTTCCATGCGTAATCCAGTTTTTGGAACCGTTCAAAACGTATTCATCACCGTCTTTTGTGGCAGTACACATCATACGGGCAGAATCCGAACCTGTGTTTGCTTCCGTTAACGCCCAAGCACCGATTGATTGTCCCGTAGCAAGTTTTGGCAGATATAATTCCTTCTGCGATGCTGAGCCAAATTGAAGTATATGATTGGTACAAAGGGAGTTATGGGCGGCTACAGACAAGCCAATTGAACCACAAACCTGTGATATTTCGTCAATGACCGACACATATTCTTGGTATCCTAAACCCGCTCCATTATACTCCTCGGGAACAAGAACCCCTAAAAATCCATGTTCGCCTAATTGACGCATTAATTCGATAGGAAACGTTTGGGCTTCATCCCACTCCATTACGTGTGGGCGGATATAACGTTCGGCAAAATCTCTGGCAGACTGGCGGACTAATGTTAATTGATCTGATTTGTACATTTTAATTTGATTGTTGATGAATAGCTATGAGCTTTGAGCCGTAAGCAATGAGATTTGAACTTGATAGTAAAAATACCTATGTAAAATTCAATGTTTGCAACTATTGTTTGTCTGATACTTGAAAAAATTTCTCCTATAATTAATCAAAAATCTTATGGCTCATAGCTTATAGCTCATCACTATTTCTTAATTTTATGATGTAATTTCTTAAAATATTTTCATTATGCAAGCTATTTCATCAGGGTCAGTTATTGTCGTAGAGGGGCAGGAAGGAGTGGCGAAGGTCATATTCAGTAATCCACCTACCAATTCTATGCCAATCAAATTATTGGAAGAATTAGCGAACGCCATAGAAACGTTGGGAGAACGTTCAGACCTACAAGTGATTATTCTGCAAAGTGGCGGAGAACGTACTTTTTGTTCGGGAGCAGATTTTGACCAATTATTACAAATTAAGGACGAAAAATCAGGTAAAATATTTTTCAATGGATTTGCAAAAATTATTAATTCCATCCGAAAATGTCCTAAAATTATCATCGGAAGGGTGCAAGGAAAGGCAGTTGGCGGAGGTGTTGGACTGGCTGCAGCAACGGATTATTGCATGGCTACGAAGTTTGCGTCCATCAAATTATCAGAATTGAATATTGGGATTATTCCGGCCGTTATTGAACCAGCCGTTGAGCGTAAAATTGGTTTGTCAGCATTTTCACTCATGGCATTAAACCCCAACGATTTCTTTTCAGCAGGTTGGGCAAAAGAAAAAGGGTTTTTTATGGAAGTTTTTGAAAGTATCGAATTAATGGACGAAGCCGTAGAAAATTTGGCAAATCGTTTGAAAAATTATAATCCAGAAGCCTTATCAGAACTCAAAAAGATTCTTTGGAAAAATACCGAACATTGGGACGAATTATTGACGGAAAGAGCGGAGATTAGTGGACGATTGGTTTTGAGTGATTTTACGAAAAAGACATTAAGAAAATAACATTATGAACATCCTCAGAAAATTAGGTTTCTTCTCAGCTTTCACGATTCCTTTATTCGCTATCGGTGGGTATTATTTAGGCGGTTGGTGGAATTTTTCATCCATCATTATTACTTATATTGGACTTCCGATTGCGGATTGGTTGATTGGTAAAGATTCCGTGAATCCAGACGAAAATACTGTCTCGGCACTTTCAGAAGAATATTTTTATCGTTTCATGACCTACGTTTGGGCTTACGTACAAGTAGCAACGTTGTTTTGGGGTGCTTACGTATTTGCCTATGGAAATATTGGCGAATGGTATTTTAAACTCGCTTTTTTAATGGCCATCGCAAACGTAACGGGTGGCGTTGGCATCACAGTTGCCCATGAATTGGGACATAAAAGCACAAAAATTGAACAGTTTTATGCAAAATTTTTGTTGATGACGGTCAGTTATATGCACTTTTTTATTGAACATAATAAAGGACATCACGTCTGGGTTGCTACGCCAAAAGACCCAGCCACGAGTCGCAAAGGAGAGAATTTTTATAGCTTTTATTTTCGGAGTGTTATTCGAGGATTTATGAGTGCTTGGGAGATTGAAAAGAGCGTTTGAAACGTAAAAATATATCCGCTTGGTCGTTCCAAAACGATATGATTTTATACACCATTTTACCCTTCGTATTTTGTAGTTTTTTGATAATAAGCCTCTATTTTTACACTGGCTCTTTCTCTTGGAATGTACCTATTTTCTTTTTCCTACAAAGTATTTTAGGCTTTTCATTATTGGAAGCGGTTAATTATATTGAACACTACGGCATTGTCAGAAACGAAATTGCCAATGGACGTTTTGAGCGTGTAAACCCCCTCCATTCGTGGAATTCCAATTATTTAATCACCAATTTCTACCTTTTTCAACTCCAACGTCATTCCGACCACCACGCCAATGCAAGTCGTCGCTATCAAGTGTTGAGACATTTTGACGAAAGCCCACAAATGCCACAGGGTTATCCAGCCATGATGATGATGGCAATGATTCCTCCGCTCTGGTTTAAGGTGATGGATAACCGGTTGGAGCAATGGAAAGTGGAGAGTGGATTGGTTTAATTAAACCTTCAAAAAATTCTCAATAATCCGTTGCCCTTCCTTTCCGCTAATTTCTGTATGAAATTGAGCCGCATAGAAATTATCCTTCTGCAACATGGCTGAAAAAGGTTGAATATAATCACATGTTGCCATGGTATATTCACTCATCTCGGCATAATAACTATGCACAAAATACATGAAACTACTTTCTTGTAAGCCTTCTGTTAAGCCATTTTTGAAATCATAAATATTATTCCAACCCACGTGCGGAACTTTATAATCACTTGATTGAAAGCGTTTTACATCAATATTAAAAATACCCATGCAAGTCGTATCGTTTTCCTCGGAATGACGACACATCAACTGCATCCCTACGCACGTTCCCAAGACAGGTTGCGTAAGTGTTGGAATAACTTTATCCAAGCCTTTTTCACGCAAATAATTCATGGCGGTACTTGCCTCGCCCACGCCTGGGAATATCACTCGGTCAGCAGAACGGATTTCGGCTTCATCGTCAGTCCAAAGGTAACTTACCCCAATTCTGTCTAAGGCATACATGACCGATTGTACGTTTCCTGCGTTGTATTTTATGATTACTGTTTTCAAAAAAGAGATTTGGTTAATTATTATAAGTCAGACGATAGTCAGACCGTATTTTTTATGTTCAAAATTAAAGCAAAAAAGCCTGATTCATGGTAGAATCAGGCTTTTTATTATCGAAAATATTACAAATTCATCAATGATTCTCTTCTACGCATTTTTCCTGCTGGAATTCCAAACATCATTTTGAAACGACGACAGAAATAAGCAGTATCTTTATAACCCACATCGGCACCAATGGCACGAATAGATTTTTTAGAAGTTCTCAACAAACCAACTGCCGCTTCCATTCTTTGGTATTCGATATAATCTTGCGGATTAATTCCGGTCAGCATTTTGAAATATTGACCAACATAATCTTCTGAAACGTTCGCAACATTTGCCAATACTTTGTTTGATAAATCTCCACCGATATTATCTTTGATATACGCAAAAATATCAATCAGGCGTGGGTCTTTGAAATACGTACTATTGGTTGCTAATTGCTCAACGAACAAACGATTTCTGATGATATAGCGAATAATTTCAATGACGATTTCTTCGGTTTTGATCTTGATGATACGTCCTTTCCCTAAATCTTCAGTCATATCTTCCTTCAAAATCTCGGCTAACATGAATGCTAACTTGTCATCTTTCTTGATTAAGAAAGGAGGAATGTCGAGTGAAGTGAAGAAATTTACTGAATCAAAGACCTTTGCTTCAAACGCTACCATACCGAAAGAGTTTTCGATTTGGCCAATTTTTGCAGGCTCGATGTTAGGCTCAAAGTATTGTTCACGATGAGTCATAAACTCTTCATTTGAAATTGCTTTTGGTTTATCCGCATTTCCGTAAGTTACAGAAAGCATTTTTCCACCAGGAATAAATAGCATATCTCCCACTTCTGCATGAACAGCTTCTTCACCAAAAGATACATCCCCATTGTACAAAATCAAGAGTGTATTCTCTACGTCATAGAAGTTCTTGATACGAATAGGTTGTAATATTCTAATGTTGCGTGACTTTATGAACTTCACACCGAGCGATTCAATTATCTTATTATAATCTTCCATCTTTGCGGCTTTTTTTAATTATTTTCAGTTGTACCATGATTAATTTAGGACAAAACTAATAAATCTATGTAAAATTCCAAAATATAATTAAAAAAAGAATTAAATACTTATTTTACGGATAGGCTTATTTTAGCAGATTATTTATTGTAATATCCTAAGAATGGACTTTTTTAAATCACCGTTTTTTTAAAAATATTATTTGTAGTTTTAAAAGAATTGAGGAAAACGCAGAAAGGGAAGAAGGAGAAATGGAGAAAGGTTAATTAGATAAACTTTGAAAATGTCGAGTGAATATATCTGTAATTCAACGGAAAGGCAATTCAAGAAATGAACTTAAACCGCTCTTTTAATCTCAATTAAATAAGTCAGAATGAAGGTTAAAGAGTAGGGAATAATAGTTTCCTTAATACTTCTGAATTCTTCATTCTGACTTATAATCTGTTTTTATGAACAACTTCAATTACCTTAAAATTTCCCTCGCAATTACCATTTTCTGAATCTCAGAAGTTCCTTCATAAATCTGCGTAATTTTGGCATCACGCATCAATCTTTCTACGTGAAATTCTTTTACAAAACCGTATCCGCCATGCACTTGTACTGCCTCAACGGTGGTATCCATAGCTACTTGCGAGCAAAATAATTTAGCCATTGCCGCCGATTTTACGTAATCACGGTGGTTGTCTTTATCCAAAGCGGCCTTAAAACACAACAAACGAGCGGCCTCAATTGAAGTTGCCATGTCTGAAAGTTTAAATTGAATTGCCTGATGTTCGCAGATAGGTTTACCAAAAGATTTTCTTTCTTTTGAATATTTTACCGCCAACTCATACGCTCCCGAAGCAATGCCTAATGCCTGTGCTGCAATGCCAATGCGTCCGCCATTGAGGGTGGACATGGCAAATTTAAACCCAAAACCGTCCGCTCCAATTCTATTTTCTTTCGGTACTTTCACGTCCGTAAACATCAATGAATGCGTATCTGAGCCACGAATTCCTAATTTTCGTTCCTTTTTTCCAATTTGAAAACCCGCCATTCCTTTTTCAACAATGAGGCAATTAATTCCTTTATGTCCTAATTCTGGATGTGTTTGTGCCATCACCAAATATACTCCCGCTCGTCCGCCGTTGGTAATCCAGTTTTTTGTGCCGTTCAATAAATAATAATCGCCCATATCCTCGGCGGTAGTTTGTTGAGAAGTTGCATCCGAACCAGCTTCGGGTTCAGATAAGGCAAAAGCACCCACAATTTGTCCAGTTGCTAAAGGCACCAAATACGTTTGTTTTTGCTCCTCCGAACCATAATGCTCTAAGCCATAACAAACCAATGAATTATTGACCGATACAATCACCGAAGCCGAGGCATCCACTTTGGAAAGTTCTTCCATTGCCAACACATACGATACTGTATCCATGCCTCCTCCTCCGTATTCAGGTGAAACCATCATGCCTAAAAAGCCTAATTCGCCCATTTTACGCACCAATTCTTCGGGAAAAAATTCGTTATCATCCCGTTCAATCACGCCAGGCAATAATTCCATCTGGGCAAAATCACGAGCAGCCTGTTGAACTGCCAAGTGTTCTTCGGTTAAATCAAGGTTCAAACCTTCTAATGTCATGGTAAAAATCGGTTAAGGGTGAACGGTAAAAGATAAACGGTAAATGAGTTGGACATATTTATTTTCCCAAAAACCTTTTACCGTTTATCATGTACCGTTTACCGTAGTTAAGTTTTCAAATATACATAAATAGTATGCTTGCATAACAATTTTATATAATTTTTTTAAAATATTGTATATTGCGCATCTAAAATTTGATTTTAAATTTAAAAAACTGTCCTAATTTATATTCCCAAAAACGACAACATGAAAATACAATTTCACGGGGCGGCTCAACAAGTTACAGGCTCAAAGCATTTAATAATTACTGAAAAAGGTACAAAAATTTTATTGGATTGTGGGCTATTTCAAGGCATAAATACGCAAGACCTCAATCAAAATTTTGCCTTCAATCCCGCAGAAATTGATTACGTTGTTCTCTCGCACGCTCACATCGACCACACAGGATTATTGCCAAGATTAGTTGGGAAAGGATATTCAGGGAAGATTTTTTGTACTTCTGCCACCAAAGATTTGTGTTCAATTCTTTTGGGAGATTCTGCCCGAATCCAAGAAAGCGATTTAGAAAGAATCAATAAAAGACGCATAAAAAGAAATGAACCTGTCTTAGAAAATTTATATTCACAAGCAGATGTTGATAAAACGCTGAGCATGATGGAAGCCGTTAATTTCAGAGAGAAATTTTGGCTGAATGACGAAGTAAGCGTGTATTTTACCGATACTGGACATATTTTAGGTTCGGCCGCAATTTCATTAACCATTAAAGAAAAAGATAAAGAAATTAAACTATTTTTCTCAGGAGATATTGGTCGCCCGAATGATAAAATATTAAAATATCCCGAAGCCTTCTCACAAGCCGATTATATTATTTGTGAATCAACTTATGGTTCAAAATTACACGAAACAGAAGTGGATGTAAAGGCTCATTTACTGGATATTATCCAAAAAATATGTGTAGAAAAAAAAGGAAAACTCTTAATTCCAGCCTTTTCAATCGACCGTACCCAAGAATTGGTCTATGCCCTCGACCAATTACAAGATGAAGGCAAATTACCCAAAATTAAGGTTTTTGTCGACTCACCGTTATCGGTAAATGCTACCCAAATTATGAAAAAACACCCCGAATGTTTTAATCCAGAAGTATTAGAATATTTAAAGCAAGGGGATGGCGATGCTTTTGGTTTTCCGAATTTATATTATGTTTCGGCGACGGAGGATTCAAAGAAATTAAATGAGATTCAAGAACCTTGCATCATCATTTCAGCTTCTGGAATGGCAGAAGCGGGACGAATAAAACATCACATCGCCAATCACGTAGAAGACCCAAATTGTGCAGTGCTTTTAGTGGGTTATACCACACCCGAAAGTTTAGGAGGGCAATTAAAAGCAGGCAATGAAAAGGTGAATATTTTTGGTAAGGAGTTTAAGGTAAATGCCCAAGTTTTTGTCATGGATTCATTCTCGGCTCATGCGGATTACCAAGAAATAATACAATTTTTATCGTGTCAAGATAAATCAAAAGTTAAGCAAGTATTTTTAGTTCATGGAGATTATGAAATACAGAAAATTTTCAGAGAAAAATTACTGAAAGAAGGTTATTCAGATGTGTATATTCCTGCGCATCAAAAAGAGGTTACGATTAATTAGAATTTATTTAATATCACGCTTTTACGAACCAAAACTAATTTATACCATGAAAAAATTCATTAGAGCTTTATTAATTTTAATCGTTATTATTGCCATTGCTTTTTTTGGTTTTATGCCAAGTTATATCGACCAATCTTCTAATGCGGTTACGCTAAAAACCGATAATTTACCGAAAAATATTGCGTATGATTCCATTCCGTTCATTGCAGATTTGCATTGTGATGCGCTACTTTGGAATAGAGATTTTTTTAAAAAGCATCCCTATGGTCACGTAGATTTACCAAGAATGCAAGAGGCAAATATGGCTTTTCAGGTTTTTACAATCGTCAGCAAAACGCCAAGGAACATGAATATTGAAAAGAATGATGACAAAACGGATAACGTGGCATTGTTAAGTTTTGGACAATTACAACCACCCGCTAACTGGTTTAGTATCAAGAAAAGGGCTTTATGGCAAGCCGAACAATTGCATAAATTTGCGGATAAATCGGCGGGTGCTTTTCGAGTAGTAACGAGTCAAACGGAGCTACGTAAATTTATCATTGACCGTGAAAAAAATCATCAATTAACGGCGGGAATGTTGGGCGTGGAAGGAGCACATTGTTTAGAAAAGACTTGAAAAATTTGGATGAATTCTATGAGGCAGGAATTCGCTATATCGGAATTACGCACTTTTTTGATAATGAATGGGCGGGGTCAGCTCATGGAATGAACAAAAAAGGTTTGACAACCTACGGCAAGCAATTAATCAGTAAAATGGACAGTTTGCACATTATTATTGACTTGGCACATTCGTCGGTAAATACCATTGATGATATTTTAGCGCTCACGAACCGTCCTTTAATTGTTTCTCATACGGGTATTAAAGGTGTTTGTGATAATCAGCGAAATTTATCGGATAAGCATCTTATCGAAATTGGGAAACGAAATGGTTTAGTGGGCATTGGTCTTTGGGAAACGGCCGTTTGTGGTACTGATGCTGCGGCAACTGCCAAATCAATTAGATACGTAGCCGATAAAATTGGGGTGGATAAAGTGGGCTTAGGTTCAGATTTTGACGGAGCAGTGAAAACGCATTTTGCCGTTACGGGCTTGCCGTTAATCATGGGAGCCTTAAAAAAAGAAGGGTTTAATAATACCAATATTCAGAAAATTATGGGAGGAAATATTAGAGATTTTTTATTGAAAAATTTACCTATTAAATGATTTGTGAAGCATTAATTAAATAAAAAAAGAGACTTGTATCTATAAGTTCAAACCTCAGCCTTTTGCCTATATCCTAAATATAAGCGAAAGGCTAAGGTTTTTTTGCGTACCTTTGCCGTTAAATTAAGCGAATAAAAATTATGACTTTCGAGGATTTTGATCTCAATCGACAACTACTAAGTGCCATCGAAGAAGCTGGTTATCAAGCACCTACGCCTATTCAAGAGCAAGCAATTCCGCTGGTGATGAATGGACATGACGTATTGGGAATTGCCCAAACGGGAACGGGAAAAACGGCTGCTTATCTCCTCCCAATTTTGATGAAAGTCAAATACGCACAGGGAACGGATATGCGAGTACTGATACTTGCCCCAACTCGTGAACTGGTGATGCAGATTGATAAGGCCGTTACCGATTTAGCGAAATATACCGACATCCGCCACGTGGCTCTTTACGGCGGTTTAGGACCCAAAACACAAATAGAAACACTCCAAAAAGGTATTGATATCATCGTTGCAACGCCTGGGAGATTTATGGATATTTATCTGAAAGGTGAAATTCCAGTGAAAGAATTGAAAACCTTAGTTTTGGATGAAGCCGATAAGATGATGGATATGGGTTTTATGCCCCAAATTCGCAAGATTTTGGAAGTAATCCCTTCTAAAAAACGCCAGAATTTATTATTTTCTGCTACCTTTCCAGAAAGGGTTGAAAAACTGTCGTTCGAGTTCCTTGAGTTTCCGTATAAAGTAGAAGTTTCGCCCCAAGCCACCACGGCAAGTCTGGTGAAACAAAGTTTGTATGAAGTGCCTAACTTCATGACAAAAATTAATCTTTTGGGAATGCTTATGCGTGACCACGAGCGATTTAATCGAACCATTATTTTTTGTAGAAGTAAGGAATTTGCGGATAATATTTTTAAGTACTTAGGGCGAAAAGTAGTCGGTGAAAACAAAATTCGGGTTATCCACGCCAACAAGGGGCAGAACACCAGAATCAACTCAATGGAGGATTTTAAAGAAGGGAATATTCAAGTGTTGGTGGCAACGGATGTAGCATCCAGAGGCATTGATATTGAGGCAGTTAGCCACGTGATTAACTTCGATGTACCTTTGATTTATGAAGATTACGTTCACAGAATCGGCCGAACTGGAAGAGCTAACCTATCGGGAGAAGCCATCACTTTTATGACTGAAGCGGAGGAATATCACATCGGGAAAATTGAGAAAATAATCAAGCAACAAATCCCCCGTGAAGCCTTGCCTGCCAACTTAGAAATTCTGCAAACTCCCTTCGTTGAAAAGCAAATTATGTTGCGTGAAATTGATGAGCAGCGGAAGAAGGAAGACCCTGATTTTAAAGGTGCTTTTCACGAGAAAAAGGACTTTAAAGTAAAAGCAAAACAGAAGGAAATCTCTCAGAAAAAGCAGATAATTGCGGGAGGAAAAGAAGCGAGAAAAGGAAGTTTTGGGAAATCGTCAAGCGGTGGAGAAAGAAAAAATAGAGCAGTTAAAAAAGGCGGGAATAGTCGTACAGGAAGGAAATAATTTGACTAACTGATTTGCTAACAACGGGTTTCAACCCGTTGCATAAAAGGCGTATTGGGTAAAATTTGACTTAGACTAACTGATAACTATTTACGTTTATTGTAAAAATACAAAAAGTTCTTACTCACACGTTTAAATCCAACGAGCATCAACGCTCATAGACAATTAAGTCCATGACTACCAAAATCTTAACCCTATTTTTGCTATTGTTTTCCCTCTCAATTTTTGCCCAAGATCCCAAGCAAAAAGAGAATTTGCAGAAATTAATAGACACTGAAAAAGCATTTGCCCAAGCCTCCATAGACCAAGGAACGAAGACTGCATTCCTCAATTTTTTATCTAAAGAATCTATTGTCTTCGATAAATCAATGCCTGTAAATGGCTTAGAATATTGGCAAAATATTGATTTTAAGGGAGTTATCACTTGGCAACCAATCATTGCCGAAATTGCTGGCTCATCAGATTTGGGTTATACCATTGGAAATTATCAATCACATAACACTGCCGCTACCGACAAACCAAGTACATTTGGAAGTTTTGTAACGCTGTGGAAAAAACAACTTGATAACTCGTGGAAAGTAGCCGTCGATATGGGGGTTTCGCATGATGAAATTATCTTAAATAGCGCAAATGTTGCTGAAAATTATCCTACTTTTAAACCCTATGAACTCAAAAATAGGATGGTTTTAGCGGAACGAATGGTGTTTATGAATGACCATTTTTATTGGAAAAATGCAAAATATGCACTTAATCCTTTTGAGCCACACCTTACTCAAAATGTCAGAATTTACCGAAAGAACTTAAAACCAATTATTGGCAAAGAAAATGCGAAGGTTTTTTTAAAGAAAACATACGATAAAAATTTAGTGTATACGGGTTTAAAGGCAATTTCGTCCACAGCGGGTGATTTGGTTTGTGTTTATGGCGTAATTTCGGGTGCTGGAAAAGCAGGCACTTATCTTCGTATTTATAAACAAGAAACAAAAGATGCTTGGAAAATTGTGGTTGAAATGGTGGATTTGTAAATAGCTTTGAGCCATTAGCTATGAGAAATGAGTTGTATTACGTATTTTTATCTCATTGCTCAATGCTCATAACTCAACGCTAAAAATGTACGCACTCAAAAACGCCAAAATATTCACTTCCGAAGAATTTATAGAAAATCAAATTTTATTGATTGAAGGAGATAAAATTAGTAAAATAATTTCCGAAGAAAATCTGGATACTGATATTCAAGTAGTTGATTTAAAGGGATTTAATATTGCTCCTGCATTCATAGATATTCAGATTTATGGGGGTGTCGGGAGTTTATATAATTCAAAAACTACGGAAGAAACTATCCTCAAAACCTACCTCGAAATTCGTCGACAAGGTACTACTCATTTTCAAATTACACTTTCATCGGTGCTTTTAGAAACGATGTTAGAGGCAATTGAAGTGGCTAAAATCTATATCAAAAACGGCGGTAAAGGCTTGGCAGGTTTACACCTTGAAGGACCATTTTTTAGCTTTCCAAAACGGGGAGCTCACGTGGCAGAATTCATCCGAAAACCAACAAATGAAGAACTTCAAACCATCATCCAAGCATGTGAAGGTTTACCAACTTATATGACCATTGCCCCCGAAGAATTCACGGATGAACAGCTAAAAATACTTTTGGAAAGTGAGATAATCGTAGCCGCAGGTCATAGTTCTGCCACTTACAAACAAGCCAAAAATGCCTTTCAGCACGGAATAAAGCGAATTACGCACCTTTTTAATGCCATGTCACAACTGCAAGGTCGGGAACCTGGATTGGTTGGGGCGGCTTATAATTCTGAGGCTTGGGCGAGTATCATTCCAGATGGTATTCACGTGGATTTTACCAGTATTAAAATCTCCAAAAAGATGATGGGCAAACGCCTTTTTATCATCACCGATGCGGTTACTGACGACATTTCGGGCGACTATAAATTCATTCACGCTGGCACGCATTACACCGATACGAAAGGTACACTTTCGGGTTCTGCGCTCACGATGATGCAAGGGGTAAAAAACTGTGTGAATCAAGTTGAAATTCCTCTGCAAGAATCCCTCAGAATGGCTTCAACTTATCCTGCTGAAGTGCTGAATTTAGGCAATCGTTTAGGTAAAATTAAGCCTGATTATCAAGCCAATATGGTTATTTTTGATGACAATTTTGTGGTAAAAGGAATAGTAGAGGATGGATGTTTGGAGTGGTTTGGTGTTTAAAATAAAAAACTTTAGAAGTAGATTTATAACCCTTTCAAGTGTTTAAAACGCTTGAAAGGGTTTATTTTATAAATAGAATTAATTTCCAGTAACCAAAGATGTTAAATTTTACGATTTATATTCCAAGTATCTCGTTACAATTTTAAAATTAAAAACACGCCAATATTTTCTTTTATCCGCTCCATTTCCTTCCGAAACCCGCTCATTTATTGTACTTTTGCAAGAATTTTCCCCATATAAGGGAATTTGTCATTGATAATTACGAAGCATGAATTTTAAAGAATATAAAAACCTTGATTACGCTCAAGTAGCGGACGAAATCCTGAAATTTTGGCAAGATGAAAACATCTTCCAAAAATCTATTGATACCCGTGAGGGAAATCCAACTTTTACTTTCTACGAAGGACCGCCTTCAGCCAACGGCACGCCTGGTATTCACCACGTAATGGCTCGTGCGATAAAGGATATTTTCTGTCGCTACCAAACGCTCAAAGGCAAGCAGGTGAAACGCAAAGGCGGTTGGGATACGCACGGATTACCCGTAGAATTGCAGGTGGAGAAAGAATTGGGAATTACCAAAGAGGATATTGGCAAGAAAATTACCGTAAAAGAATACAACCAAAAATGCCGTGAAACCGTAATGAAATACACGGATATTTGGAATGATTTGACGGAAAAAATGGGTTATTGGGTGGACTTAGAACATCCTTATATTACCTACGAAAACAACTATATTGAGTCAGTTTGGCATCTTTTACAGAAATTATACAAAAAAGGATTACTTTATAAAGGTTATACTATTCAGCCATATTCTCCTGCGGCAGGGACAGGACTTTCTTCCCACGAAATTAACCAGCCAGGTTGTTATCGTGAAGTGAAAGATACGTCCTTAACGGCTCAGTTTAAAGTAAAATTGACGGGCAAATCGGGGTTTTTGTTTGACACTGCCAACAGTAATAATATTTACATTTTAGCATGGACAACCACGCCGTGGACGCTTCCTGCCAACACCGCTTTAACGGTTGGGAAAAACATTGATTATGTCTTAGTAAAAACCCGAAATCCTTACACTTTCGAGCCTGTAAATGTAGTTTTGGCGAGCGTTTTAGTCGGAAAGTATTTCAACGAAAAAGGGAAAGACGGTGATTTTACCACGTATAATGATGGGGATAAAATCATTCCGTGGACGATAATTTCTGAGTTCAAGGGTAACTTTTTGGAAGGCATTGAATACGAACAATTAATGCCTTACGTACAACCAGAAACGGCCGCTTTCAGAGTAATTATTGGTGATTTTGTTACGACCGAAGATGGTACAGGTGTGGTACATACTTCGCCAACTTTTGGAGCGGACGATTTCCGTGTAGCGGCTCAAAATGGTATTCCTTCTATTTTTGTGAAAGATGAAAATGGAAAAGATGTGCCAATTGTGAATCGTCAGGGGCGTTTTGTGTCTGAAATTACCGAATATGCCAACGAACCTGTGAAGGAAGCGTACTTATCAGACGAAGAGAAAGAAGAGCAAAGAATTTTGCAAGGCAGAGACAAATATTTATCCGTGGATGAGCGAATTGCGATTCAGTTGAAAACGGAAAATAAAGCCTTTAATGTTCAGAAATTCGATCACCCGTATCCGCATTGTTGGCGGACGGATAAGCCGATTTTGTATTATCCTTTAGATGCTTGGTTTATTCGTACCACTGCGATGAAAGACAAGTTGATTCATTTGAATAATACCATCAACTGGAAACCAGAATCTACGGGTACGGGGCGTTTTGGCAATTGGTTGGAAAACTTGGTAGATTGGAATCTTTCACGTTCAAGATATTGGGGAACTCCTTTGCCAATTTGGCGCACTGAAAATGGTGACGAAGAAATTTGTATCGGTTCGGTTGAAGAGTTGATTCATGCCGTGAAACACGCTTTGAAAGATGATGTTTTGAGCCAAGAGCAACGAGATTTTAACGAGAAATTCCTTCAACAATACGAAGACAAAACCCATGATTTGCACCGTCCTTATGTGGATGAAGTTTTCATGGTTTCTGCTTCTGGACAGTTGATGACTCGTGAAACTGATTTGATTGACGTTTGGTTTGATTCGGGAGCGATGCCATTTGCGCAATGGCATTATCCTTTTGAAAATCAGGAAATTTTCAAACAATCATACCCTGCGGATTTCATTTCGGAAGGCGTTGACCAAACTCGTGGTTGGTTCTTTACGCTTCACGCCATCTCTACGATGGTGGAAGAATCGGTTGCTTTCAAAAATGTAGTTTCAACGGGTTTAGTTTTGGATAAAAGTGGCAACAAAATGTCGAAGCGTTTGGGCAATGCCGTTGACCCATTCGATACTTTGAAAAAGTACGGAGCCGATCCAACTCGCTGGTACATGATTACGAATGCACAGCCTTGGGATAACCTCAAATTTGACTTAACAGGCATTACCGAAGTACGTAATAAATTCTTCGGAACGCTTACCAATACGTATAATTTCTTTGCGTTGTATGCCAATTTAGATGGCTATAAACCTACGGGCAATATTGATTTGAGCATTGCCACGGAATTGGATAAATGGATTTTATCAAAACTACAAACGTTGATAAAAGAAGTGGATGAATCTTACGAAACCTACGAGCCAACGAAGGCGGGTCGTGCCATTCAAGATTTTGTTTGCGACCATCTTTCTAACTGGTACGTGCGTTTGGGCAGAAGACGTTTTTGGCAAGGCGATTTAACCAACGATAAACAATCAGCTTACGAAACATTGGCTTTTTGTTTGAAAACTGTTGCACAATTAATGTCGCCCATTGCTCCTTTTTACGGAGATTGGTTGTATAAAAATATGACTGATTGTACCTCAGAAAAGGCTCAATCAGTGCATTTGACCAACTTTTCAACCGTAAATGAAGCGTGGATTAATGAAGATTTGGAAACTTCGATGGAATTGGCTCAACGGATTTGTTCATTGGTTCACTCAATCCGTAAGACCAACAGAATTAAAGTTCGTCAGCCTTTGAGTAAGGTTTTGATTCCTGTGTTGAGTGAAAAAACTCGTGAGCAAATTAGTTCGGTTGAAGATTTAATTAAGACTGAAGTAAATGTAAAAGAAGTTATTTATATAACTGATGATTCGAGTTTTTCAAATAAAAGAATGAAGGTTAAATTTCCTTCTCTTGCTCCTAAATTAGGCAAGGATATTCAAGCATTCTCTGGAATTATTAGTCAATTAAATTCTAAACAAGCAAACTTGTTTTACCATTTCTTAACAGTAAATAATCCGACTCAAGAAGATTTTGACCTCTTAGATTTTTCAACACAATTTTTGGAAATTTATTCGAGAGCAAATGGAAATTTCTCTCAACTTGATTTTATTATGACCACGGAAGATTTACCTGGTTATTTATCCGCCAAAGACAGCGAAATTACGGTAGCCTTGGATATTACAATTACGCCAGCCTTGAAACAAGAAGGAATTGCCCGTGATTTTGTGAATCGTATTCAGAATTTACGGAAAGATTCAGGCTTTGACGTTACCGACAAAATCAGTATCAAATTGTTGGATTCAGACCCAGAAGTAACCGAAGGCGTAAGAGTTTTCACTGACTTTATTAGCCAAGAAGTACAAGCAGTTTCTTTGGAAATTGTCTCAGAATTAACTGATGGTCAAGACGTTGAGTTTGAAGAATTGACTTTGGTAGTGAAGGTTACGGTGGTGTAAAATAATCTAAATTGCTTGACTTCCCGAAAGTAAAAAAAACTTTCGGGAAGTTTGTTAAAAGGTAATATAACAATGAACACAGCATCTTATATTCAACAGCAAGCAAAAGATTTTGCAAACTTGACAACCGATAGTAATAAAAAAGCCTTCTTAAATGCTCAAAAAGAAGCATTTTCATTATTGAGTCCAGAAGAAAAATTAGAACATTTTAAGGCAATTCAGCAACGTACGGAAGAATTGAAAAATAGAATGCAAAACATTCATTTGCATAGTTTCAATTTATTCTCTAAAAAAACCTCTCAGCATTTGGGAGGTTTTTTTATACCCCATCAAAATATTAAATCAGTAAAAATAAAGCTTAAATATTTTATCAAATCACTAAACTAAACCTTCAACGCCAAAATTTGTCTTAAGAAAAACATCACAGACATGAAAATTGACAATCAGGCAAAAATAGAACATCTTTTTCAACGGGCAGGTTTTGGGGCAACGCCCGCACAGGTACGTGAATTTGGACATAAATCTCCTGAAAAAGCCCTTAAATTTCTCCTTAAAGATGCTGAAAAAGTTAATCCATTAATCGTAATTGAGGAAGAAACCGACATGGCGATGAAGAAAAAAGCGCTTCGGAATATCATGGAAATGAAAGGTGCTTCTCCCGAAGAAATTAAGGAAAAAATTAAACAGGGACGGGAGAAAATAACAGATTTAAACTTTCTGTGGATAAATACAATGGCATCTGGAGCGGGAATGTTGCGAGAAAAAATGACCTTATTTTGGCACGGACATTTTGCGTGCCGAGGCGTTAGGCCCTTAGCGATTCAATTACAAAATAATCTGTTTCGTCAGTTTGCGCTAGGTAAATTTGGCGATTTATTGTTGGCCGTCTCCAAAGACCCTGAAATGCTACAATTTCTCAATAATCAACAAAATAGGAAAAACTCTCCAAACGAAAATTTTGCCCGAGAAGTAATGGAATTGTTTACGTTAGGACGTGGAAATTATACCGAAAAAGATATTAAGGAAGCGGCTCGGGCTTTTACGGGTTGGGGAACGAATTTGCAAGGAGAATTTGTATTTAGAGCCAATCAACACGATGATGGCGAGAAGACTTTTCAAGGGAAAACTGGCAATTTTAACGGAGAAGATATTCTGAAAATTATCCTCGAAAATCCTAAAACAGCCACCTTTATTTGTACCAAAATTTATCGTTATTTTGTCAATGAAAATGTTGATAATCAGATCGTTGAAAAAATGGCAACTCGTTTTCGTTCCACCGATTATGACATTGCTGATTTGATGGAATTTACATTCAAAAGTGATTGGTTTTATCTTTTAGAAAATATTGGAACTCGGATTAAATCGCCCGTTGAATTATTGGTGGGTTTACAGCGAAATTTTGGGATAAATTTCCAACAAAAACAATCGGTTTTATTCGTTCAGAAAGCATTGGGACAAGTTTTGTTTTTCCCTCCCAACGTAGCGGGCTGGTCAGGCGGTAAAAACTGGATTGATTCTTCCACTTTAATGACCCGAATGAAATTACCCGAAATCATTTTTAAAGATTCAGAAATCACTTTCAAATCAAAAGATGATGGAGATGTTAATACGGAAAATTTGAGCAAAAAAATCAAGCAAATGCAGGAAAATATTGATTGGGAAGTATTTCAAAATAATTTTCCATCGGATAATTCAGCAGAATTACTGGATAAATTGGAGGCTTATTTATTATCAAGACCGCTGTCAAATCCACAAAAAACGATGATTTTAAGCAAATCAGAAGGGAAAACGGGCATAAGTTTAATTCAAAATATGGCTCAAAGTATTGCCTCATTGCCTGAATATCAGTTATGTTAGATTTTTTAAATTTTATTTGCAATCATGTTGCAACTGTGTTACTTTTGCAACATGATTACATCTGCAAAACATACGCACGATAACAACAATATTGAAAAGGTCGGATTTTATCTTTCCTTAATTTGTGCTATTCACTGTATTGCAACGCCAATTTTAATTACGCTTTTACCATTTTTAGGGAGTAGTTTTGTCAGCGATCATTCGTGGGAAATCTGGTTTATTGGGGGAAGTTTAATGTTGGCGGGCGTACTTTTATGGAGTGATTTTCGTAAACATCACAACCCTTTGCCTTTGTATTTATTAGGAGGAAGTATGTTTGTAAAAGTATTAGAAATTATTTGGTTGGGGCATCAATTCGAGTTTTTAACGGGAACCTTAGGAGCATCGTTGATTGCTTTGGCCTATTATTTCAACTGGAAATATAAGAAAGATTGTAGTTGCTAATTTTATGGTAAAATATATTAAAAACCCTCTTAATATTGAATTTAGAGGGTTTTTATGTTAAAAATTAACGCCCAATCGAACCGCCATTCGGTTTAAATTATAGGTAGTTTCATTAGAATATGGATATTCATTGATACCGCTTTGTGTTTTAGTGTTGAAGTTATTGTGTTTATAGGCTACACTGAAAATAAAGTTAGCATTGCCACCCGTTGGAATCAAAAAACCAACCATTGGATTGAGACTTAATCCACCATTAATTTGCTGATTTGCGGATACTTTCTCATTCAACCACATAAAACCATACCCAGCATCAATGCCCGCAAAAGTTTTGACTTTCTTGGATTTTGAATCGCCCGATGAAACCCGAACACCCAAAGAAATAGGAACAATTTGATAATTACTAAACCAATCAACGCCCACCGTTGCTCCGACCGACAGATTCTTATAAACTTTTAATCCATTGTAGGTTTGAAGCATGAATTTTGTGGACGCTTCTACCGGTTGGCTATAATTGCCACTATAACTTATTTGATAAGATTTGCCAAAAAGAAGGCCTAATTCTGTATAATTGACGTACTTGTCTTTTACAAAGCTTTTCCAATTGCTTTTTGGGTTTTTGTCTTGCGTGTACGCAACCGTGCATACAAGCGAGCATAAGAGAATAAATATTTTTTTCATATTGTGTAACCCGATACTTCCGCACCGGAATGAAATAATTATTACTTAATTTTTAACTCTACCAAGCGTTTAAAACGCTTGGTAGACCTTATTCATCTTAAAAATGAATATAACTTCGATTTGTTTTAATGCCTTATCGTCCAGCATCAGGTTACAGACTTGCCTTCACCGAAATCTTACTCAACAACTTCAAACTGTTCGGATTTGAGTAATCGTACTGATATAAACCGTCTTTCCCAATCAACATCAATGTATTGTTCAGCGGAATAACATCGTAGGCATTCATATCCTTAAAATGTTGTAATTGCTTAATATCCAAAGGCTTATTGGCATCAAAAGTTTTTAATCCGCTTGTGCCTTCACAGATAAATAACTTTTTATTATCAATCCCCAATCCATGTGGACTCTCCATCGGATAGCTTTTTAAGAGAACTGGACTCGCTAAATTCGAGACATCAATAACGTCTAATTGATTGGCAATTGCTCCGCCACAACGGGAAAAATTATTGACCGAACGAAGTGTTACATAGGCAATGTCATTCTCAACCACCACAGGGTCACAGGCACGGGCGTGGTCGAGGCGGGCGAGATAAGTGGGAAGATTTGGATTTTTATTATCCCAAATCTGCACGCCCGTACTTGTTCCCAAAAATAATTTGTCTTTGTACGGAAAAATGGTTTCGATACCAAAACCTAAATTCAAATATCCAATATACGCTGGTTGTGAGGGATTTTGAAGGTTAAAAAGTTTCATATCAGTGGCTGTAACAGCATATATACGGTCATTGACAATGGCAAAACGAGCGGTTGAGCCACTCACGCCATTGGTAGTTGGAGAGGTTGATTTAACGCTCGAAGAACCAAAACTTGCAGCATCCCAAAAAATACCACCATTTCCAGTATAAATTGGAGATTGTTGTTCGCAAGCTACTTCTTGGGTTGTGGTGTACATTCTATACCTCGAATCATAAATGGTTTGGTCATTGGTATTATAATTCCACCAAAGCCCATCCACTTGTCCATTGATAAAAATATCTTTTGTTCTTGAAACCTCCTTCACAGCATTGGGATTACTGATGTCGATTGCTATAAAATCGGTATAACTATCGGCGTATAAAATATTTCCCTTCACGGCAATATCCACATTTCCCAAAATTGAAATAAACGAAACTGCCTTTGGCGAAGCTGGATTTGAATTGTCGATAATATGAATTCCTTTCTTTATTTCATTGATAAACAGGTAGTTATCTTTTACATAAATTTTCCCAGGGTTTCCTAAATCTTGTGCGGGAAGCGTTTTTATCCCACTTCGCAATTCACTCAAAGTTACTCTGACCGATTCCGTACCTCTATACGTTACGGTTTGAACGCAATTGTCTTTGCATGAGACAAAAGCAGTGGCCAACGCTGCCATCAGGAGCGTGCTAAATAGATTTTTTTTCATGATATTTAAGATTTAATTGTTTGGAAGAATCATTTGTATTTAAGGGTTGGGAGAAGTTTGCCGATAATTTTCCCATAATCAGCCAAATAAATTGGAAAATCTTTTCCAATTACATCCTTATTTTGATAGAAAACATTGTCATCAATTCGCCAAGATTGCAGTTCTTTTCCTTTCTCTTTTCTCTGAATAAACAACATTCCACCATCCGCACAGCCAGGACAGCCGAAGGCTTTACTTCCTTCTATTGATAATTCAGTTGGAAATTGAGCAATCAGGTTTTTGACTTTATTGTATTCATTATCAGACAGTTGATAGCCTGAAAACAAATAATTTTCTTGATTTTTACAGAATACATTGCTGGTATCTGCGTATAATTTTCCATCCGCAATCTTGTAAATAGCCGAAGCCCTACAACCCCAACCTAAGCTGACTTGTCCAAAAACAAGGTAATCATCAGTTAATGGTTTTGGCGTATCGTCACCTCTAAGACCTTTATTTTTGCAAGCTATCATCCCTAAAATTGTTAGAAAAATGATGATGAAATATGTTTTTTTCATTGGCGTAATTTTATTTAACAAATACTATAAATCCATCATCATAATAGATGAGTTTGCCGTCATTATCTTGATAATATGCTACTGGATACTCATAGGGACTAATTGAATTTTTTGTAGTTACTTTCCAGGCTCTAGTTAAATTTTCTGATTTATTATCAGAACCAATATTGTAGTACCCAAACTCCGCTTTGAAACAACTGTCTTTATAGATAATCGGTCTTCTATTAAATTTTTCAGCACTTTCCAAAAATAATCGTCGTAATTGTCCCAATGTGAGTTTAGGTTTCGTATCAAGATTTGTTCCTTTTGATTGAGTACCTGATAAAGAATTAAACACTTCGTTTTTAAAACTGAAGATTAAATCTCCTGTTAAAATTCTCAATCCATTCGTATATTCTTCAACCCGAATCTTTTTATAATTGACCTTAGCGTAAGGCGGAAACTGCGTTTGAAGCGAATCATCTGAATATTGATAATATCTGAATCTACTATTATCAATATTCTTTTTGAGAAAAAGAATATTGGAGCTTGCAATATCTACTTCTCTAATGCTATGGGCATTTACAGGAATAATTATTCTTTCAATACATCCATTATCCTCTAATAATGATTCAGGTTCAATACTTTCATTCTTCTTACATGACAAAAGAATTATTGAAAAAAGTACGATATTTAAGAAGTTACTTTTCATGATTTATGTATTTATTTATTGATAAACCCCAACACCACCCGAAATTCTAACTCTATCCCAAATTGACTTTTTCTTAGAAACAGGTTTTGGTATTTCGTAATAAGGAGCCTGTTCAATAGGAATAATTATGTTTGGATTCGTTAGTTCAGAATTCACCTTTTTTGTTGCCATGATTGGGCTCATAAAATCAATGGAATCGTTAATAATTCTAACTTTGTTTTCTTTCGCAATAATTTCTGGCTCAATAATTTCCTCTTTCTTTGGGACAAATATTTTTTTGATTTGAGTATTTTCTTTTGGGTTAATAATTAGTTTTTCTTCAGTTTTAAAGGCTGATTTTTCAATTTTTTCATCAGGATTAATAACCTTATTTTCAATGACTTGTACTTGTTTTTTTGCTTCATTGTTACTCATAAAAAGCCATAAACCAACGCCCAAAACAAGGGCTGAAATAGCACCAAAATAATAAGAGTTATTCCCAGATTTTGGTGGAATATTGGTTTCTAAACCCAATTCAATTCTCTCCCAAACTGCCTCCGATGGGGGCAGAGAGGCATCATCAAAGGCTTTTTGCCATTGTTCCTCGAAAGAATTATTTGTCGTATTTTCCATTCCTTATTTTACCGATAAAATACCCTGTAAAATCGCCTTTGCCCGTGAATATTGCGATTTTGATGTGCCTTCTGTAATATTCAACATCTGCGCAATTTCGTGATGTTTATAACCCTCAACCGCAAATAAATTGAATACAGTTCGACAACCTTTGGGTAATTTTTGAATCATTTCAATCAATTCTTGAAAGTGTATTGTCTCAATACCCGATTGATTATCAGACACTTGATTTTCGTATTCTTGCACATCATCCATATCCTGAAAGTGCTTTTGCGAGCGAATTTGGTTGATGGCTGTGTTAATCACAATCCGTTTTATCCAAGAACCCAAGGTACTTTCAGCCCGAAATTTATCCAAATTCTGAAAAACCTTAATGAATCCTTCTTGCAAAATATCCTCAGCTTCCGCTTGATTTTGGACATACCTCATACACACGACCAGCATCCTCCCTGCGTAGGCATTATAGAGCTTGCGTTGGGCATTGCGGTCATTTCGTAAACAGGCTTCTATGAGCTGTGCTTCGGTTTCCAAATTAGAGTTTTGCTACATCATTTTTATAAAGACTCAATTTATAATAAAACGGTTGGAATAAGGTTTAAAATATTTTCTATCTCGATGAATAAATTAGACCACAGATTAGGAGGATTTGACGAATTTACACTGAGACACATAGTCGGATTTTATTTCCACATATAAAAAATCTGTGCAAATCCGTATTATCCGTACAATCTGTGGTCTAACATCATTTATCTTTGCAAATAGATATTTTTGAAATACTCAATGAAACAAGAAATTAGAGATAAATACGAAGTCGTTATTGGCTTGGAAGTACACGCTCAGTTACAAACTGAGAGTAAAATTTTTGCGGCCGATGCTGCCTCTTTTGGTGGGTCGCCTAATACACACATATCGCCTATTACGCTCGGACATCCTGGCACTTTGCCTAAATTGAATCGTCGGGCGGTGGAATATGCCATAAAAATGGGCTTGGCTTGTAATTCGCAAATTACTGAAAATCAATATTTTGACCGTAAAAATTATTTCTATCCTGACCTTCCAAAAGGGTATCAAATTACCCAAGACAAGACGCCAATCTGTATGGGTGGTGGGGTTGATGTAAAACTTTCGACGGGTGAAAAAAGAGTGCGTTTTCATCATATTCACTTGGAGGAAGATGCAGGAAAATCGCTTCATGCCGATGGTTCAACGGATAGTTTATTAGACTATAATCGTGCAGGAACGCCTTTAATTGAAATGGTGACCGAACCAGAGATTAAATCAGCCGAAGAAGCCGCCACTTTTATGTCGGAAGTGCGCAAATTGGTGCGGTATTTGGGAATTTGTGATGGCAACATGGAAGAAGGTTCTTTGCGTTGCGATGTCAATGTTTCGGTAATGTTGGTGGGGAGTAAAGTATTGGGTACGAAAGTTGAAATCAAGAATATGAATTCGATGCGTTTTATTCAGAAAGCGATTGAATATGAGATAGTTAGACAAATAGATGCGGTTGAAAATAACGCAACAATTATTCAGGAAACTCGTAGTTTTGACCCTGCCACGGGAAGAACATCGGGAATGCGTGAGAAGGAAACTCAGAATGATTATCGGTATTTTCCAGAACCAGATTTAGTGCCTTTGGTGGTTTCGGAAGAATGGATTGCATCGGTGAAAAGTCAAATGCCCGCTTTGCCGTGGGAGCTTTTTGAGAAATTTACGAAGCAATATTCCCTGCCAGAATACGATGCCAACGTACTGACGGAAACCCGTGAAGTGGCAGAATATTTTGAGGAAACGTGTCAATTTACCAAGAATTATAAAGCGGTTTCTAACTGGATTATGGGAGCGGTGAAATCATATTTGAATGATAATAACTTAGAAATCAATCAATTAACGGTAAGCCCAGCACGTTTGGGAGCCTTGATAAATTTGATTGACGAAGGTAAGGTAAGTACTTCAACGGCGGCACAACAGATTTTCCCAGAAATGATTACGGATTCTGAAAAAACACCTTTGCAAATTGCCGAAGCCAAGAATCTAATTCAACAAAGCAATACAGATGCTTTACAAACGTTAATTGATGAGGTTTTAGCAAACAATTCAGTGAAAGTTAAAGAATACAAATCAGGTAAAAAAGGTCTTTTGGGGATGTTTATGGGTGAAATTATGAAAAAATCAAAAGGCTCTGCTGACCCGAAAGTTACGACTGAATTATTGCAGAAATCTTTGGAATTGTAGTACGAAAAATACCTCACCCCCAGTCCCTCTCCTTTATGAGAGGGGGAGATATTCGTCCAAATGCTCCCCTCTCATAAAGGAGAGGGGCTGGGGGTGAGGTGAAAATAAAAATATGAAAAAGCTACTTTTAAGCGTAATACTCGCTTTTATAACCACCTTCACATACAGCCAAGTGCTTAATGGTAAGCCAGTTACCATTACTGGCAAGGTAAACAATGTTGTACCCGATAAAAAGGTGTATCTGCAATTTATCAACGGTCGTGGTACGCCCATTACAATGGATTCTGCCAACGTTGGGGCTGATAAATCATTTAAATTTAACACCAATATTATTGATGGCGGAGGCTATTATTTGCTCAATTTCTACGCAATGGAATTGAGTCAAAAAGTTTTATTGATTTTAGAAGGTGGTGAAACTGTTAATGTAATTGCCGATGGAATGGATTTGCCCAGTAAACGAGGTGCTTTTCAGATAATAGGAGATTCAAAAAACATTGAATATTTTAATCGTATTATTAAAATAAATCAAGAATTACAGGCAAAAGTTGAAGTTTGGAATAAACAAGTAGCGGCGGCTCAAGTCAAAAAAGATGAAGCCACTTTACAGAAAATTCAAAGTGATTTTCAAGCAGCACAAGCGGCTAATGTAAACAAAATCAAGGCTTTATTGCCTGAAATGGGAACGAATTTAGTGGCATTGTGGACAGCAGGAAACTTCTTGAATCCAGAAGCGGACTTGGAAACAATGATACAAATTTCGAATAAATTCAAGGCCGAAAAACCAAATTCTCCGAACATTCACATCAAAACTTTTCATCAGCAAATTATGCGTTTGAGAGGTGTTGACGTAGGTTCGGAAGCTCCCGAAATTGCCATGAAAATGCCCAATGACACAACCTTAGCCCTTTCTTCTTTACGGGGTAAGTACGTTTTGATTGACTTTTGGGCAAGTTGGTGTGGCCCGTGTAGAAAGGAAAATCCGAATGTGGTGAGAATGTACTATAAATTCAAAGACAAAGGTTTTGACATATTTTCGGTAAGTCTCGACCAAGAAAAAGATTCGTGGGTAAAAGCAATTGAAAAAGACGGTTTGCCATGGCATCATGTTTCTGACCTACAATTTTGGAATTCTGCCGCTGCCGCTGCGTACGGAGTTCAAGGCATTCCAGCTACATTTTTGTTGGATAAAGAAGGAAAAGTAATCGCAAAATATTTGCGTGGAGAAGATTTAGAGCGGAAGTTGGAGGAGATTTTGAAATAAATTTTGATATAAATAAACGTAGATATTATAAAAACCATTAATTTAGAATTGTAAAATGACTCGACTGGAAGCGCTTGAATCTATGAAAGTTCAAATCTTAGAAATGTTAAACTACCACGCAAAATCTGTTTCTCCTGATAGAATTGATGCTTTATTAGATTTGCTAAACGACGTTATTATTAAAATTGAAGAAGAAAAAAAGAAAAAATAATCATGAAAAAGTTCGATTTACACGAAATGCAAAATAAATTTCATAATTCACAAGATGAAATTGAGCGAATTATGCTTCAAAGGGAATTTTTTCAATATTATGATTCCTTAGAAAAATCTGAACAGTCCGCTATGAAACAAGAAATTAATTTGTTTGTAGATGATTTCATTTTACAAAAACGAAAAGAACTATTAGAATTAGCATAATCCTTAAAACCCTGATAATTTCCAGATTATCAGGGTTTTTTCATGTATTTTTGTGCTCGAAAACTGTCAATTTAAAAAAATATGTACTTAGTCATTGCGAACGCAGTGAAGTAATCTGTTAGCTTACGAGAAATGATATTCAAACTCCATTCCATCAATTCAACAGATTGCCACGCTTCGCTCGCAATGACAAAGCTCAGGTTATAATATCTAAAAACATGAAAGTAGCCATTATTGGAGCTGGAAATATGGGAATGGCCTTTGCCAAATCATTTATCCAGTATGAATTAGTAAAGAAAGAAAATCTTTTTTTGATTGAAAAAAATGCTGAACGTGCCGAAGCCCTTCGCCAAGAAAATGCAGGTGCCGTTATTGACACCATAAATGCCAAAATCGGGGAATATGATTTAATTATTCTATCGGTAAAACCACAAGATTTTGCTTCTCTTCAAGACGAATTACGGGCAGTGATTCAACCTAATCAATTGATTTTGAGTATTATGGCAGGGATTTCGATTGATAAAATTAAATCTACTTTAAATCATAATCTCATCGTGCGAGCCATGCCAAATACTCCCGCACTTTTGGGTATGGGTATGACGGCTTTCTCGGCAGCTGGCGATATTACGTTAAGCCAATTGAAAAAAGTTGAAAACCTTATCAATTCAACGGGAAGGGCTATTTTCTTGGAAGATGAAAGCCTTTTGGATGCTGTTACGGCATTGAGTGGAAGTGGTCCTGCGTATTTTTTCTATTTGGTAAAAGCCATGATTGAAGCAGGAAAAGAAATGGGTTTTGAAGATTCAATGGCTTCGCTTTTGGTAAAACAAACCATGTTAGGATCGTATCATTTAATCAATAATTCAGAGAAAAATTTAGACGAACTCATCAAAGCCGTAGCCTCAAAAGGTGGCACAACCGAAGCCGCCTTGAAGCGTTTTGAAGAAGGATTATTGTCATATAATTTAAAAGAAGGTATTTTTGCGGCTCAGAAAAGAGCTACGGAATTATCCAATTAAAATCTGATCATTTATTGATAAAAATATTTGTTATTTTTTGGGGAAGCCATTTGTAAAGAACTAAATTGCCAATCCGCTGATATTTTGGAGTTTATGGAATGAATATTGCCTATTTGTTAATACTTTTTTGTTATTTTGAAATATGAATCAACCTTACTACAACTTTGAGATTTTTGAAGATGCTTTTAGATTCGAGTTTGAAAGTACAAGTTCTGAAAAAACGATAACAAAAGCGATACTATTCCAGAAAACAAATTTACTTGAATATTACAATTTGACTTTGGCAGATATACAACCAGATGGCTCAAACGACATTTTCTCCAAAAGTAATAATGGTGATTTAGAGAAAATATTATCAACGGTAATTCAAACAATTTTAGTATTTTTAGTCTATTATCCGTTTGCAAAGGTAGTTTTTACGGGTAGTACACCTTCGAGAACTCGATTGTATCAAATTGTGTTATCTAAGGAGTTAGACGATGTTAAAGAAAAATTTGAGGTAATTGGTTTTACAGAAGAAAAGATAGAGACTTTCCAAAGAAATCAATCCTATCTTGGATTCATCATTTCAAATAAAGAATAGCTATGAAAACATTAGTAACAAAAAGACAATCAACTCCCAAAACGCAAATGGGAAGATTTGCAACGCTCGAAGAAGCATCTCAATACAAAACTAATCTTGTTAATAAAATGCTTGCCAAAATTAAAAATTTGGAGAAAGTTTCAAATTAGATAGTTAAAAAATAGATAACCGAAAAGGCGTAAAGACGGTGCAATTCCATTTTTATGCCTTTTTTTAATAACACCTATTCAACAAACAAAAAATAAAATGACAGATAAAAAACAAACAAAAGAACAAATATATAAAGATAAAATAAAGGCTGAAATCCTTGAATTTTTTCAATTGAACGAAGAAACCGCTTGGTCGCTAAACCAAGTGCATAAAGCTTTTGCCGTCCGTGACCGTAAAACCAAAGACCTTTTTGGGGATTTGATGATTGAACTGCACAAGGACAAAAAACTCATTCGGATGTCGGAAGGACATTATATGATTGATGCCTCAACGGAATTCCTTGAAGGTCGTATGGATCATGTCAATGTGCGTTTCGGATTCGTGGTCGTGGAAGGTCGTGAGGGTGATATTTTGGTCAATGCTCGTGATTTGAACGGAGCAATTGACGGCGATATTGTGAAAGTATTAGTAGCAACCAAAAAGAAAAAACCGACCGATAAAACCGAGGGAGAAGTTATAGAAATCGTTAGAAGAGGGCGTAGCGAAATTGTAGGAACGATTGAAATTATGCCAAATTACGCTTTCGTAGTGGCAAGTTCCAAGAAAATTTACGGTGATATTTTCGTCTCTAAAAATGACCTTAAAAATGCGCAACACGGCGATAAAGTTATCGTAAAAATCACCAAATACGCCGAAGATGAGCGTAAAATGGAAGGAATCGTGGCGGAGGTTTTGGGTAAATCTGGTGAAAATAATACTGAAATGCACGCTATTTTGGCGGAGTTCGGTTTGCCCATTAGTTTCCCGGTAAATATTGAAAAAGAAGCCGATAATATTTCTACAAAAATCTCAACCAGCGAAATCAAAAAGCGTCGTGATTTTAGAAAAATAACAACGTTTACCATCGACCCTGTTGATGCGAAAGACTTTGATGATGCGCTTAGTTTTGAGTTTTTAGAGAATGGCAACTACGAAATTGGCGTTCACATTGCCGATGTTACCCATTACGTTACACCCGAATCTGCCCTCGAACAAGAGGCATTTATGCGGGCAACTTCTGTGTATTTGGTGGATAGAGTTGTACCCATGTTACCCGAAAAACTCTCGAACGGATTGTGTTCACTTCGTCCAAATGAAGATAAATTGACATTCTCGGCCGTTTTTGAAGTTACTCACGAAGCTAAAGTTGTCAAAGAATGGTTTGGACGTACAATAATTCATTCGGATAAACGATTTTCGTATGAGGAAGCACAGGAGCAATTGATAATTAATAATGAAGAATTAACAATTGAAATTGATAGTGATGAGGCGGATGATTCTATTTCACAAATCACAAATAGCTACTGCAAAGAATTAAACATTCTTAACCAACTTGCCCACAAACTTCGGGATGAACGATTTGCGAAGGGAGCCGTTAATTTTGAAACGGTTGAGGTAAAATTCCAATTAGACGAGGACGGAAAGCCTTTAGGAATTTATCAAAAAGTGCGAGTAGATGCTCATAAATTGATTGAAGAATTCATGTTGCTTGCCAATAAAAAAGTAGCAGAATATGTCTTTAATCTCAAAAAGACGGAGCCTCGCAACACGATGGTATATCGTACCCACGATGCTCCAGACCCCGAAAAACTCAAAAATTTCTCAACATTTGCCAAACGTTTCGGGTATAATGTCGATACGGAAGTTGCCAGAATTAGCCAATCTTTCAACGAATTAATGCACGATGTTGAAGGCAAACCAGAACAAAATATTCTTGAAAATTTAGCCGTTCGCACGATGTCGAAGGCAAAATATAGCACTGACCCAATTGGTCATTTTGGTTTGGCATTTCCATTTTATTCGCATTTTACGAGTCCAATAAGACGATATCCTGATATGATGGCGCACAGAATGTTGCAACATTATCTTGATGGTGGACAGCCTTTGGAAAGAGCGCCTTGGGAATTGCGTTGCAAACACAGTTCGGAAAGAGAAAAAATGGCAGCCGAAGCCGAAAGAGCATCCATCAAATACAAACAAGTGGAGTACATGAGTATGATGGACGATGATAAAGTTTGGGATGGTATTATTTCGGGCGTTGCAGAGTTTGGAATCTTTGTGGAAATCACTGAAACGGCATCGGAAGGTATGATTAGAATGATTGACTTGAAAGATGATTTTTATGAATATGACCGTGAAAATTACAGAATTGTAGGACAACGAAATGGTAAAGTTTATACCTTCGGAGATAAATTACAAGTGAAAGTAAAAGAGTGTAATTTGGCTCGTAGAAGCATGGATTTATTGTTAGTTGGCGCTAATGGCAAAGTTCAAAGAGGCGGAGAAAGAACTTCAAGAAGGGATGATTCGAGACGAAAATCGAAAGATTCGAGCCGTGGAAGTCAGAAAGGTGGCGGGAAAAATCCAAGAAGTGCAGATAGAAAAAAGAGAAGATAGTTGAATCATAATCCTCCAAAACATAAAAAATGGCGAATAATTGTAATGATTATTCGCCATTTTTTTATGTTTTATGAATAAACCCTATTAAGCGTTTAAAACGCTTAATAGGGTTATAAATCCAAAAATTTTAAAATATACTCCTATATAAAATATGTTAACTCAATACCAACTTACTGGCTCCCAATAAATTATCCGTAGTAATTGCTGATAGAGATTCCTGTGGTTTATGCGTAATATGAATCGTTTTTACACCCGCCTTTTTACCCGCATGAATGTCACGATGAGCATCGCCAATCATCCAAGAAGTATCGGGGTCGATTCGATATTTTGCCATTGCTTTTTCAATCATCAGTGAATCTGGTTTACGAGTTAAAGAATTGGTCGTAAACTTTTCGTGATGTGGACTAAAATAGATATCATCCAATAAATTACCGCACTGTTCTTGAAAATAATTATGGCACTTCCAGACATCTTCACGAGTATAAATTCCTTTCGCAATCCCCGATTGATTGGTAATAACAATTAGTAAATAACCCGCCGCTTTTAATTTTTGGAGCGCTTCAATCGTTCCTTCGGGAATTATCAAATCTTCAAGGCGATAGACATAATCCACTCTATCAACATTCAACACACCGTCACGGTCTAAGAAAATACATTTGTTCATAATATTATTTTGTAAATGATTATTATAAGCTTCAATAAATTACACTCAGGCAAATCAAGTACAGAGGCCTTTAAAATATAAATATATAATTATTCTTTTGTATAAAATTAATACAAAATCTTGTTTTATAACAAATTTACTCATAAAAAACGCAGACTTTTAAGAATTAGTCTGCGTTTTTTAGGGAAATTATCAAATGATTTTTTTTGTTTAAGATTCCATCACTAATCCATTCTCAAACTGCAATTTTACTAAGTTGGCATATAGTCCGTTTTCAATCAATACCAATTCATCGTGCGAACCTTGTTCGAAAACTCCGCCTTCTTTTAAAACGTAAATCGTGTCAACATTTCTAATTGTTGCCAAACGATGAGCGATAATAATGGTCGTGCGGTTTTGCATTAACGTATCCAAGGCATCTTGTACCAATTTCTCCGATTCAGAATCTAAAGCACTGGTGGCTTCGTCCAAAACCAAAATGGCAGGGTCTTTCAAAATGGCTCTGGCAATAGCTACTCGTTGACGTTGTCCGCCCGAGAGTTTTACGCCCCGTTCGCCAACAACCGTTTGAAATTTTTCAGGAAATGACTCAATAAAATCAAAAGCATTGGCTTTTCTTGCTGCTTCAAACACTGCATTTTCCGAGGCTTCTGGATTTCCATAGGCAATATTTTCATAAATTGTGCCCCCAAATAGCATTACTTCTTGGGGAACAATGGCAATATTTTTACGTAAATCTGTTAGATTATATTCATTGATATTTTTGCCATCAACCAAAATTTGTCCACATGACAGTTTATAATAACGCATCAATAACTGCACAATGGTTGATTTTCCAGCTCCTGAATATCCCACTAAACCAACTTTTTCACCCGTTTTTACTTCGAGATTAATATTCCGTAAAACCTCCATGTCTGGACGTGATGGGTACGAGAAGGCAACGTTTTTATATTCGATTTTTGATTGTCGATTTTCGATGTTCGATTTCTGACTCGCCGTTGTCGTTGTATCAGTAGACGATTCAACTTCAATTTCTGATTTCTCATCCAAAATTTCTAAAATCCGTTCTGAAGCACCCACCGTTTTTTGGATTTGGGCGTACATATCACCTAATCCACCTACCGAACCACCGATGAAACCAGTATAGATGATGAAGGTAAAAAGGTCTTTAAATGCTAATTCTCCCTGCAAAACTAAGTTACCACCGTACCAAACTACGCCCACAACTCCACCGAATAACACAAAGATGATGAAAGAAATAAAGGCTCCTCTAAATGTGGCGGCTTTCATGGCATAATCCACTACTTTCTGAACCGATGAACTGTATCTTTTTACTTCTAAGCGTTCATTCGTGAAGGCTTTTACCACATTAATTGATTGCAAAGTTTCTTCCACAATGATATTGGTAGAAGCCAATTCGTCTTGTACTTTCTTGGAATTTTTACGAATAAATCTCCCAAAAATAATTGCCGCAACCACCAAAAATGGAAACGTCAAAAGCATGAACATAGTGAGTTTGCTTGATAGAAATGAAATTAAGATTATCCCGCCTACAAGGGTAAAAATCTGACGAAAAAACTCGGCTAAGGTTATCGAAAGTACATCTTGAAGTTGGGTAATATCGGTTGTGATGCGACTCATCAATTCACCAACTCGATTTTTTTCAAAAAATGGAACGGGTAAAGTAATGATTTTGGTATAAAGCGTTTTCCGTAAATCACGCATAGACTGTTCAGAAACCTGTGTGAAAGTATAAACTCTGATAAATGAAAAAGCCGCTTGTAAAATCAGTAAAATCACAAACAAGGTTGTTACACTATTCAAGGTCAATTGGGTTGAATCAAGATGCAAGAAATGCTCAATCTTTTGGCTCATTCCATTTTTCGAAATATTCGTAATCCCTTGACTAACAGCTTTTTGTGGCGAAACAATCGCCCCAACCATTTGCCCCATCAGCAAAGGAATACTCATAGAAGTTATCTGCGAAAGCACTAAAAATATAAAACCTATGAAGAAAGTACCTTTGTAGGGAAGGGTAAATCTGAAAATTTTTAGGGCTTTTTGGAAGCCTTCTTTACTCACTTTTTTCTTGTCTTCTGGGGATACTTCTGCCCCGAAATTTCGCTTTGCCATTGAATTTTATTGTGGTATTTTTATTATTATAGATTGAAATAGTGAATGATTGACTAAATTATATTAACAGAAGCAACCGTAATGAGTTTCTAATCGTATGTATTATGTAACATCATTTTTACAAAAATCATTTTCAAATTTAAAAAAAATTAAACTCTCATGAAAAAATCATTATTATTGTCGTTGTTAGCTATTTCTGCCATAACATTTTCTTGTAAAAAAGACGAAGTAGTCGCTAATCCAGATAAAATTTATACAGTTTCAACAACTCTTTCAGGAGCAAATGAACTGCCTGTGGTTACTACATCTGCAACGGGTGTAACCACGGGAACTTACAACCAAACAACTAAAACCTTGACGGTTAGCACAACGCTTAATGGAATTACGCCAACGGCAGGTCACATCCACACGCAAGTAGTTCCTACGAATGCTACAAAATCGGGTGGTGTAACTTTTCCTTTTACCAGTTTAACTTCACCTGTTTCTTTCATGACCACACTTACAACGGCACAGGAGACTGATTTGTTGAATGGTATTATGTACGTAAACTTTCACACACCAACAAATCCAGGCGGTGAAATTAGAGGAAATTTAGTAGTCAAATAGTTTTATTCGATTTCAAAAAGGGTTGATTTTCTCAGAAAATCAACCCTTTTATTTCTATTTTACCAAGTATAACGCAGAGATAATGCGATTTCATCACCCCAGAATCCACCGTAATTAATGATGTTTATGGTAGGTTTCCAGTCTAAAGTGACGGCTAATGGAATGCCCCTTAATTTGGCTTCTAACCCTAATATCCCATCTAATCCTAACACGGTCGTTTGTTGTCTATCCAAAAATTTAGGTCGGTCATTTCCCCATACGTATATGTGTCCGCCACCGCCAATGAACCAATTAAAATCTCTGGAATTGAATGCTTTTCCGTGTACTTCATACAAACCCGTTAGTCCAATGCCTTGATAGCGAAAAGTGCCAATGACTTCAATGGCGGCATTTTTTTTAATAAAACTTTTATAGGTTATTCCATTTGATGGCCCTAATCTAATGCCCAAAGCTGATGTGTATAATTGGGCTTTTGAGAGATTGCTGATGCCTATAAAAGCGATTAGCAATAATAATTTGTTGATTTTCATTTGTGTGTTTGTTTAGTAATTAATCACAAAGAATTTAAAACGGTAAAATTTAAGAATAGAAATTTTTCTTTGCGTCTTTGCCCATCTATATACAAAAAATTATTCCTGATCGGGCAATCCCTTATATTTCGATGCCTCAAAAATCTTCTGAGCATCCGTCATTTTCATCAATTCTGGTATTTTTAATTGTTCATCTTCATCAAAATATTTCCCAACAATTCGCCAACCCAACCATCTTCCAATTGAGCCAGGACAGTTTTTGCCGATTTCTGGCGTTGTTGGACGCTCACCTACGTACTTGGCTTTTATGGGGTCTTGGGTATTGTAAAGTAATTGATTATCAATAAAATGAGCCCAAATATTCTGCTGAAATTCGCAACTTTCATCTATTTGCTGAGCCGTGTAGCCAATCAATAAACTATCGGCTTTTTCGGGCATCATGGTGTGGGCGAACACGTAGCTCTTGCCATACCAAACCATATCCGACAGTAAAGATTTATCTTTGGGACTTGTAGCATTAAATCTTTGTGAAAGTAATAAAATAGCCTGCGGAACAAGGGCTTCTGGAATGGTTTTGCGAAGTTGATAATCGTAAACATCGGGAAGATATTTCCCTTTTTTACCCATAAAATAATCTAATCCTATATAGATTGTAGAGTCTGAAACGGTCAATTCTGGTGTCTTTAAATTACCTTGTCCGAAGAAGCCTGAAAAAATGGTATAGATTTTGGGTTCTTTAAAATCAGGGTAGTAATATTTGATATGTTGGAAGGCTGTACGGAATTCATTTTCAAGGGTTTGACCTCCAAAAAAGGCTGGTTCTTGCGACTGTTTATAGAAATCTCGGAGTCCTTGATTTTGAACTAATGGCAAAAGTTGTTCTGCTAATTTGTCGAAATCTACCGGAGAAACTTGAAAATAGTCGCTGATGAATGTGGGATATTTATCGAAAAATTCTAACAATTCATCTTTACTTTGGCACGCAAACATTTCTTTATCAAGTCGTTGAATATTTACGGTAACTTTTACGTTATTGAAGTCAGGGTCGGAATCGGTTTGTTTGTCTTCTTTAGGAGTACAAGAAAATAGAAGAAAAGTTAGGAAGAAAAAAAGATTACACTTTAAGTATTTCATATTTATTTTCGTTAGTCGATTTTAGATGTTGGTTACTTGATGTTGGTTAGTCGATGTTAGTTAATTGATTTCGGTTATTACATTTAAACATTGATAATCGAATAACGAATAACACCGAACCGAAGCGACGGTCGCATCGAAATAAAAATCCTTACAACATTATGAAGAAAAACGTATTATTAAGCCTTTTTATTCTCTTGGGAGTTTATCAAGGATATTCACAGAAGTATAATTCCGATCCAAATTTTGGTGGTAATTATGGAGGCGGATTTTTTAGCCGGTTTTATAAGTTGAAAATGGGCTTTAAATTTTCGCCTGGCTTCATTATTAATTATGTTGATGCCTCCAAAAATTTTAAAGGTTTTGATTCAAATGGTGCGAATGTCCGCTTAAGTTTAGGGCCTGTGATTGATATGTACATCACAGATAAATACGCATTCAGCACGGGACTTTGGTACACCGTCAAGAGTGTAAATTATTCGATGCATGGCAATTTTTACGATAATGAATTATTTAAAACAACCCCTTTAACAATAGACGAAATCCGTGGGACGGAGGCAAATTTCAATTTGCAGTATTTGCAAGTACCACTTACGATGAAGATTTTTAGTGACCAAATTCTTCAAGATACTCCGCTATTCATCCAATTTGGTGGAACATTAGATTTGAAAATTGCTGAAAAAGCCTTGGATAAATCACGGAATGCCCTTTTTCAATATCAAGAACGTCTGGCAAGTTCACAAAGTATATTTGGTTTGGGAGACGTGGGTTTGTTATTAGGAATTGGCGGAGAAAAGTCGTTAAATAGAGGTGGGGATGCTTTTTTCTTCGGAATTCAATATCAGCGAGGTTTATCAGAAATCAATCGTGACAATTCTTTTGGAGATTTAGTAACGAAGAATGGAGCATTTTATTTGGATTTTGGGGTGAAGTTTTAATTTCGATGTTTGATGTTCGTTTTTCGATATCTGGAACAAACATCAAAAAACGAACATCGAATATCGAAATATTACTTAAACTCAATGACCTCTGGCATCAACATCATCACTCCTTCACGAGATTTCAAGGTTTTTAATTGTTTCACATAAGGAGCTAAATCGCCAAATTGAGCAGTCATCATTTTAGCTTCGGCTTCATCTTCCTTTTTATCAAAAAACTCTTGAAAAAAGCCTCTTGGTTGTGGATAAAACTTAGTTTTAAAGTCGCCATCTTTCAATTTTGCTTTCTTAGCCGCAATTTTTATTGCATCTTCCAAACCTCCTAATACATCCACTAAACCGTTTTGTTTTGCTTCTAAGCCCGACCATACACGTCCTCCTGCAAGCGATTTTAATTTGTCAATATTCATCTTGCGACCCTTTGCTGCTTTTGACGTAAATGACTCATAACCAGCCTCAATACTCTTTTGAAACCATGCTTTTTCAAATTCGTCCATGTCACGAGTAACCGTTGGGAAGTCTGAATGGGCGTTTGTATTCACACGGTCGGTGGTTACACCTAATTTATTTTTCAAAAAATTCTCGAAGTTAAAAAACTGGGCAAAAATACCGATTGAACCCGTTATTGTGGTTGGTTGAGCCACAATCGTATCCGCCGCCATGGCCATATAATATCCACCAGAGGCGGCATAATCGCCCATTGAGGCAATAACAGGTTTTACTTTTTTGGTTAATTCCACTTCTCTCCACATTACATCCGAAGCCAATGCCGAACCGCCTGGACTATCAATTCTCAAGACAATTGCCTTCACTTTTTTATCTTCACGAGCCTTTTTAAGTTCAGCCACCCAATCATCCGAACCAATGTTTCCTTTGTCAGCTTTTGCTCCAACGATTGTTCCTTCACCCACGATTACAGCAATTTTATTATCCGAATCATTGTATTTAATCGAAGATTCCGCTTTCATGAATTTTGTAAAACTAACATAATCAATTTTATCATCGGCATCACGTTTTAAAGCTTTTCTAATATCTGATTCAAATTCATCATAATACCCAAGGTTCGTTACTAATTTTGACGATAATGCTCCTTGTGGTTTATAAGCGATCAATTCATCGGCAACTTTCTTTAAATCAGCCACTTGAACATTTCTTGATTTTGCAATTTGATTAAAAATATGGTCATTTAACGACCCTAATAAGGAAGCATATTGCAATTTATTGGCATCACTCATGTTCTCACGCAAAAACGGTTCAACGGCTGATTTATACTCGCCCACTCTAAACACAACGGGTTTGATGTCCAATTTATCCAATGCACCTTTAAAGAAACTAACCTCGGCACTGATACCGTTAAAATCCATTCCACCCGCTGGATTTAGATAAATTTTATCCGCCATTGAAGTAACGTAATAGCCTTTTTCAGAGAACATTTCTCCGTAAGAATAAATGAATTTCCCTGATTTTTTGAATTCGAGAAGAGCATTACGAATTTCTTCTAACGTTGAATAGCCTGCTTGAGGATAGTTAGCTTGCAGATAAATTCCTTTAATGTGACTGTCGACAGCGGCACGTTTCAAACCATCACGAAGTTGAACCATACCCAAGTTATCTGCACCGTCGGCAAAAGGACCTCCAAAACTTTTGAAAGGATTATCATCGTCAGAAGCGTTTTCTACGATGGGACGATTCAAGTCTAATTTCAAAACGGAATTGTCTTTCAATGAAACCGCATCATTCGAAGAACCAATGGCGGCACCAATACCTGCAAGTAGAATAAAACTTATAATGGTAAATAGAAGCAACCCAACAATGGTTGCAAACACATATTTCAGAAATTGTAACATATTATTTTTAAGTTTTGGTTTTAAAATAGTTGCAAGCTTTGAGCGGTGAGCCGTGAGATTTTTAAAAATCATAGCTTATAACTCAGCTCTCAAAACTGTTACTATAACTCAAAAATAAATTATTCAGTTTTGAAAATTGTTTTTATGTGTTCAGTGGAATGTTGAACTGATAGGAGGTGTTTTGTGAATAAGGTTTTATAAAAAATTAAGGACTATTTTTATACGATAGCAAATATAAGTAACCGTAAAATCCTCTTAAAGCTGCGTTGAGAAACATCAAAGCAGAGAGCGAGTTTCCTTTGTATTCCATTTTTACGAAATCAAAGGCACAATTAATTTAAATTCACTCCCCTCTCCTATTTTACTTTTGAGTTCAATTCTACTTTTGTGCCCTTCCACCATTTCTTTTACGTAATATAATCCTAAACCAAAACCTTTTACGTCATGCACATCGCCGGTATGTACACGGAAAAATTTATTAAACACTTGCTTTTGGTCACGGTCGGCAATACCGATGCCATTATCTTTTATGCTGACAATCAGCTCATTAGCAATATTTTCAGTTGTAATTTGAATAATTGGTGCACGTTCTGAATATTTCATTCCGTTATCAATGAGATTATGAATTACGTTGGTAAAATGTAATCTATCGGCTTTAATCAAGGTATTTTTTGCATTGAGATTTATCATTAATTCCCCGTTTTTTTCCTTAAAAAGTGGTACACAGCTATTAGCTAAATCTTCAATTAATTCATGAACTTCAACTTCTTCAAAATTCAATTTATCAATCCTTTGGGCAATATTGGCAGTTTGTAAAACAGTATCTACATTCTTTTTCAAGCGAGCAGCTTCTTTTCTAATGATGGCGGCATAACTCAGCAATCGTTCGGGTGTATTGATGATTTCGGGTTTCATTAAAACCTCACTCGAAATGGAAATCGTTGAAATTGGGGTTTTAAATTCATGCGTCATATTATTGATAAAGTCGTTCTGAATCTCAGAAAGGCGTTTTTGCTTGAAAATTAACATCAACGAATACACAAAAAATGCCATTACCACCAAAAGAATTGCCGACGAAACGAACCAGTTATTCAAGTCGCCCAAAAGGAAAAGTCTTTTATCGGGAAAATGTACGCCAAAGTAATAATTGTGAATACTCAAATCGGGAAAATGGTAATTGGCGGTAGAATCTGAACGGTCGCAATTTTCAGAAAAACATACAAAAGAAGAATGTTGAATGCGGTCTTTCAAGCAATCATAAATTCCATACTCAAAATTGAGTCGGATATCGGAATGGGCAAATTCTTGCTTAATAAATTCCTCCAAAATTTTAGAATTTATCGTGTCATTAACCTGCACGGTATAATAATTGGAAGTAATTCTTTCAACGGGTTTGAGCAATTTGTTGTTCGGATTTTTATTAAAATCTAATAATCGCTGACTCACCATTCGCAGTGCGGACGTAACTCGTTGGTCAAAATCACGGTCTTCGAGGTTGTACGCTTGTCTGAACCAATAATATTGAACAATAACAACGCTACCCAATAACAAAATTGATAAGGCTACGAATATTCTAAGTGTTTTTGCATTCATTTTATGGTGGTTTCTCTTTCATTATCTAACGTAATTTTACAAAATTAATTGATTGTCAGACTTTTAGATTTTCAATTAATTATTAATATTGACACTCCAATATTCAAACATTCTAAATATGTGATAATCAAGGATATAATTTTCAAATTAACTCACTTTCAAATTCTCAAAATATTCACCTTTTCCTTATTTTTGGAATAGTTTTTGAAACACTGCTTTCTGTAAATCCATAAAAAATTAAGTTGTCATGTCAAAGAAAAATAAGGCTATTCATCAATCGCCAGCTTCTATTGTCAAAAATCAATCTGTTGATATTCAAGAAAATAACGCTGAAAATACCAATTCCATGCAATGGTTTAAAATTTACTTTGGCGTATTGGTTGTGGCCGTTTTTCTTGCTTTTTCGGGCGGTTTCGATAACGAGTTTGTCAATTGGGATGACCAAACTTATATAAAACTCAATTATCTCGTCACCAAACCCAACGGACATTGGGCGGAAGCTTGGAACAGTCATATTGCCCTCAATTATGCTCCGCTTACGATTACTTCTTTAATGATAAATTCTGACATTTTCGGGTTTGAATCCGCTCGTTCTTTTATCATTACCAATACTTTAATTCATTTACTGAATGTACTTTTAGTGTTTTGGTTTGTGTTGTTATTACTAAAAAGTAAATCCGAAATATTGCTTCCGAAGACTGGAAAACCTCTTTTTGTGGCATTTATAACAGCTTTATTATTTGCCATTCACCCCATGCGGGTAGAGTCGGTGATATGGGTATCTGAGCGTAAAGACGTTTTGTACAGCTTCTTTTTCTTGGCGGCTTGTATCAATTATTTAAAGTATTTAGACTCCGAAAAAGAACGTAAATATCTAATTTACAGTTTCCTTTTGTTCTTGGCTTCATGCCTTTCAAAAGGTCAAGCGGTCGTTTTACCCATCGTGCTTTTATTGTTAGATTACTGGCGTGAACGCAAATTTAAACGGAATGTTTTTACAGAAAAACTCCCTTTTTTAGTCTTGTCCTTACTCTTCGGTTTGATAGCTACGAGCGTGCAAAGCGGCGGCAATTTTTATGGACTTCTGCACGGAATCGGGCAAGCAGGTTATGCCACAGTTGATAGTGAAAAGGTTTCAATTGCCAAAAATTTCACCTTTGCTGGCTATGGCTTTATGATGTATTGTTACCACCTTTTATTTCCTTTCAAACTTTCCTCATTTTACCTCTACGACCCCTTTGAAAATGTTCATATCGAATATTTCATGGGACTACTTTTTATGATTGCAGTGGTTGGTTTTGGGGTTTATCATTATCGGAAAAACAAGGTTATAACGTTTGGAATCGGCTTTTTCGTGATTACCGTTGTGTTGGTTCTACAAATTATGCAGGTCGGCTTGGCCATCATGGCAGACCGTTATACTTACCTTCCTTACATTGGTTTTTTCTTTCTATTGAGTATGTCTTTGTGGAATCTTTACGAGAAAAAAGGGACTTTTAAATACCTTTCTTTGGGGTTAATTAGTATTTTCTCAATGATGTGCCTTATCATTACTCGCCAACAAGTGGAGATTTGGCAAGATACTATTTCGCTTTTCAAACACAGATTAACCCTAAATACAAACGATTATCGGGGGCATTATAATTTGGGAGAAGCCTACGTAGCAAAGGATGATGTAGATGGAGCGATTGAGCAATTTTCGCTGGCCATTGAACAAGGTTGGAAGGAAAGTATTGCGCCTTGGGCGAACTTGGCAACGGCTTACGAAAAAAAAGGCGATTACGCCAAAGCGATTGAATATCACGACCAAATTATCAAGAAAGATTCTGCTACCGCTGATACGTATATGAATCGGGGAAATGTTTATTTGAATGCTCAAATGCCCGAAAAAGCCCTTCCAGACTTAGAAAAAGCCATGAGTATGCCTAAATTGAAAGACAAAAAATTAACTCGTGGCTCGTTGGCAACGGCACAATTGAACGTTGGAAAATACAAGGAGGCTTTAGATAATTATAACATCGTAATTGATCAAGAAAAAGTGAAAAATAATCCAGAATATTACTACAACCGAGGCGTGGCGAAGACAAAATTTGGCGATAATCAGGGGGCAATTGTGGATATTAAGGAATGTGTAAAACTAAAACCTGACCACGCAAAGGGGAAAGAAGCGTTGGTTTTGTTGGGGGTGAAGTGATGGGTTATTAGCTCAATGTCGTTTAGTCAAGGAATTTAGATTTGGTACAACCTTTCCGAAAGTTCTACAATGGATAAAATACTGTAATCTGGTCTGTTACAAATATTAGACCGTAAATTTTAAAATAATGTCTATAAGAAAAAACTATTTATTCATGTTGTTTCTCTATCTCCTTGCTTTAGGTTGTTGTGAAGCAAGTCATGATTCTGCCCCTTATGGTTTTACTATAAAAAAAGATGGTAAAACGATATTTGGGGGAGATAAAAGTAAGATAAATATCTCTTTTTTAGAGGATAAAACATCAAAACCATACTTTAATCTTATAAAGGATTATGATGGTAAAGATTCTGTTGTATTTGTAAGTATTCTTCCACCATCGGATAAGTCAATGGTTAAGTATCTGATAGTGAATGACCTTGCAAAAAGAAAAGATACTTTATCATTATTTTACTCTGTTTCAAAATGTTCTGTAACATTTGAGTCGTCTCTTCTGAATGGAAAGAAAGGAACTGTAACAACAATCAACTATGCCGTAATTTTTGATGTTGATTAATTTATTTTGAATAATTTTGTAGTTGCTGGTATTTGCTATCAACAAAACCTGCAAAAGCCAACAGAAGAAAGACATAAAAAAAAACCAAACTAATCAAAAAGAGGTCGCTGAATCAAATCAACGACCTCTTTTAAATTAACCATTTTTTCCTACTCCTCACCACCCCGCACTCCCGAAAGAATCGTTGAACCAAAGAAAATAGCATTCAAAAATAGCTTATTTGTCCCGTACCAAAAGGCTCTAAAATTAGGATTATCCGTCATCACAATCACCTTTCCTGAACCGTAACTTGTTGCTACCACCGAAGGCGTATTTTTCAATAGCTTCTTACTTTTTTCTGTAATATAACCACTTACTAATGGTTCGTTGGTATAAATTAATGGCGCATTATACGGGTCTTTTATTTTTTCTAAGAAAATAGAATTATCTCTAAAAACGCTCAATGTTTGGTCTTTATAACCGTACCCAATCGGATGCGTTGGGTCAATTTTTACTTGGAAAATCGCCCCAGAAATTTGTTGCGCTCCTCGGTATCGTTCCGCCAAAGCGTAAGGTTTTGGGGCTGAGGTATCAGCAGGAATCGTTTTGATTTTTACGGGCGAAAGTCCTTTAGATACTACCCAACTTACGGCATCGGTCATAGCAATTAATACGCCACCGGCACGCACCCACGACTTAATTTTCTCCTCTTCCAAGGTATTAAAATCTCCACTCGAAAGAATTAAGGTATTGTATTTCTCCAAATTCATGCGGTTGGCTTGCGTAATGTCCGCCATCGTGAGGGGAATATTTACACGGGTATCCAACAAATGCCAAATTTCCCCTGCATCATTCGGATTAATATTTAATCCTGTGAGCATCAATGGCTTAGGCTGTCTGATGGGAGAAAAAAGGCTACTTCCCAAATCAATTCCGTTGGGCGTTAAACCTGTACTCATAGCATAAAAATCAACCCCATCTCGTTCTGCCAACGTTTGTAAAAGTGTAGTAAGTCCCTCAAAATTAGCTTGTTGATTTGACCCCACCGTAATTTCAATCGTTCCGTAACTGAATTCTTTGGTGCCACCATCAATTACGCCCGTGAAAGGTTCAGTGGCCACTTTCAATTTGTAGCCTTTTTTCTGTAATTCATACGCCGTGCGAGGAGCGAAATAACTGTTCCATTCAAAAACATAACCGTAACTACTTTTACCAATTACTTTACCTTTTGGGAAATCGTTTTTCGTCAATTTTGCTCCTAAAGTTATCGGCGTTTTCACTTCCGAATAAGGCACATTGAAACAATGAGGCATTGACCAAGCAGAAATATCGTAGAAAAGTGAGTCCTCGAAAGTGGTCCGTTTTTCAAAAATTCCGTGAATTAATCGGTGTTGCGGTTGACTTAAAGGAACAATATACGACGAACCTTTTTTGAAAGATTTTCCTTCCAAATTTTCGTCTTTCGATACTTCAAAAACATCAATTTCGTGCTGACGGAGAATTCTTATCATCTCAGAAACCTTCACTGGGTCGTTTCCACCGCCAAAAACGTAGGATTGGGTTGCGGAAGCATTTTTTTCTTGGTAAAAATTTCGCTGATAATCCAACAACTCCTGACGCATATTTCGGGCGGCTTTGAGGGTTGAAAGCGTAGTCGTAAATTGATTTCTAACGGTGAAAGCAAAACTCATATTTCCGTTTTGGGTTTCCTGTAAATGCCCTCTCGAACTGGCTTGTTCAAACAAAATTCCGATTGAACCTTGAGCATCGGGGAACGTCGAACCTTTCCCGTAATAAAAATCGTCGTAACCTTCTTTTGTGAAGTATAAAGAGCCAATTTTATCCAAGGCTTCGGCATGAAATTTTCCGATTTTTTCGGTTAATTCAATATTCTTTTTGGGCGTAATTGGGTGAGTACGAGCGGGAATTCCAGGCTGAAAAAAGAAGGAGGAATTAGGGCCCATTTCGTGGTGGTCGGTCAAAATATTTGGTTTCCACTCATGAAATTTCTGAATTCTACCCTTGCTTTCTGGGTGTTGGGTGTAAAGCCAATCACGGTTTAAATCAAACCAGTAGTGATTATACCGTCCACCGGGCCACATTTCGTTGAGTTCACGACTGTTGGGGTCGGCAACTAAATTTTGACTTTTACTAGCATTCACCCAACTCGAAAAACGTTCACCGCCATCGGGATTAATTCTTGGGTCAATCAAAATGACGATTTCATTCAAAAGCGAATCAATTTCTGCTCCTTGTGCAGCCGCCAAATAATAGGCTGCCAACACCGAGGCATTCGTTCCGCTGGCTTCATTTCCATGCACCGAATAACCCATCCAGACCACGGCAGGCATATTTTTGGTGTCTAATTTTGCCGCTTTATCGGGTTCCATCAAAGCGTGATGGTCAGCTTTAATTTGAGCAATATTGGCTAAATTTTTAGGAGAAGTAACGGTCATTAAAAGGAGCGGACGATTCTCATACGTGCGTCCGTATTCAACCATACTCACCCGATTTGAGAGTTCGGCAATCTTCTTGAAATAACCAATTAAAGCATCATGCTGGATGTGCCAATCGCCCACCTGATAGCCCAAATATTGCTGTGGTGTGGGTATTTTGGGGTCGTAAGTGACATTTTGAGGTAAATAGTAATTGTCTTTTACTTGCCCAAAACTAAGTTGAGCCATGAATAAAAACAAAAAAGCGGCGAACCGCTTTATGGAATTTAGGTTAGGTAAATTGTATTTCATGTGTTGGTTTCTTTGTTGGTTGATATTTGTTATACAATTATACGAAGAAAAAGAGAACTTTCAAATCGCAAATATTATTATACGGTTCACACCTATTCTAAACATAATCGTACATTTGGTTTCACTATTTCCCGCAAACCATGGATACCTTAAAAACCATTATTATCGACGACGAGCAAAAGGGACGAAATTTATTGAATGAATTGGTAAAACGCTACTGTCCAGAAGTAGTGGTTTTGGGTTTGGCAGAAAGTGCCACCGAAGCCATTTTGAAGATTCGTCAATTGAAACCTAACTTTATTTTCTTAGACATTCAAATGCCCGAAGTCAATGGTTTTCAGATGATTGAAATGATGGGAGACATTGATTTTGAGATTGTTTTTGTGACGGCTTACAATGAATTTGCCGTAAAGGCCTATAAATACGCTGCCTTCGATTACCTTTTGAAGCCCGTTGACCCTGACGAACTTAATAAAACCATCGAAAGATTGAAATTAAAACGGCAACAAATTGGCTTGCAAGAGCGCCTTTCCTTGTTGATGAAAACCTTAGAAGAACCTAAAAAATTACCTTCAAAAATCACAGTGAGCAATTCGGATGGTATTTCGGTTTTGAATATTTCCGAGATAATCTACTTGGAAGCGGATGGACCTTACACGACTTTTTTTTTAATGAACGGAACAAAAATCGTCTCCTCTCACAATCTTAAAGAATACGAAGAAATTTTATCGGATAATGGCTTTTTCAGAAGTCACCACAGTTTTTTATTGAATATGAATCATGTATCAAAGTATTTAAAATCAGATGGTTACGCCTTAATGAGCAATGGAAAACATACCGACGTGAGCAAGCGTAGAAAAGATGATTTTGTACAGAAATTGACACATTTGTAGATTCGATGTTCGTTATTCGTTATTCGATATTTGGAAGTCGGACATCGAAAACCGAAAACCAAATATCGAACAACCGAACCGAAGCGTCGGACGCATCAAACATCGAAAACAAACAAAGCCCCAACCGCAAATAAATCAATAATCCACAGCGTAACAGACACTTCTTTATATTTTCCCGTAAACACTTTCAGGATTGTCCAAGACAAAAATCCCCACATAATTCCTTGGGTGATAGAATACGAAAAAGGTATTAAAATCATCGCCAAAAATGCTGGAATGGCGTCATCCAACTTACTCCAATTGATTTTCGTGATGGGTTTTATCATAAAAACTCCCACAATCACTAAGGCTGGAGCGGTGGCAATGGCAGGAATCATGGACAATAAAGGCGATAAAAACATAAAAGGCAAAAATAACAATCCTGCCGTGATGGCGGTGAGTCCACGTCGTCCACCCTGTTCAATTCCTACGGCAGATTCTATGTAGGCCGTCCCCGGACTTGTTCCTAAGATTCCCGCCAATAAAGTGGCTACGGCATCGGTCAAAAGTGATTGTTTTATGTTGCGAGGTTCTCCGTTTTCATCGTATAAATAAGCGGCTTCGGCAATGCCTACGAAGGTGGAAAGACTATCAAAAAGATCAGTAAAAACGAAGGCAAAAATGATGGGAATTAAGGAAAATTTCATAGAACCCACGATGTCTAATTGACCGATCAAACTAAAATCGGGTTTGGCAAAAATGCCCTGAAAATTGACCAAAGTTTTTTGTCCAAAATTTATGACAGAGGCATCTCCCCAATATCGGCCAATGGGTATGGCGAGTAACGTTGTGAGGACAATTCCGATGATAATTCCACCTTTTACTTTGTTGATGATTAGGATTGAGGTAAGAAATAATCCGAATAAAAAGGTCAAAACGATGGGGTCTTTGAGGTTGGCAATACCCATTAAAGTAGCTGGATTCGAGACGATAAACTTAGCATTTTCAAAACCTATTAAACTGATAAACAGACCAATACCCGCTGAAATGGCAAAACGAAGCGGTTTAGGAATGGCTTTCACAATATACGTTCTGACATTGAAAATGGATAATATTAAAAAGAATATTCCCGCCCAAAAAACCGCTCCCAAAGCCACTTGATAAGAAATCCCCATGCCTTTAACGGCCGTGAAAGTGAAAAAGGCATTCATGCCCATTCCTGGCGCAACAACGATTGGGTTTTTGGCGTATAAACCCATCATAACACTACAAAAAAACGACAATAAAACCGTCGCAGTCAGCACCGCAGAAAAGGGCATTCCCGTCTGAGAAAGTATCGAAGGATTAACCACGATGATGTACATAGTGGCTAAAAATGAACTTACGCCCGCAAGAATTTCGGTTTTTTGAGTGGTTGGTGACATGGATTTTCGATGTTATTGTACTTAGATTTATGGATTTATGCTTTTGAAGGATGATTTTCCTGAATGAAACTCCTGGCATGACTGATACTAATATGCTAATCATCAATAGTTTATGAGCTGAGTGATGCCATGAGTAATTATGTACGAATACCCACCTTAAAACAATCATCACTAAAAATAGCTTATTATTTCGAAGATTAAAAAATACACTTTACATTTACACCAGTCAAACACCGAACTTCAAGCATCGAATCAATGGCAAAACATCTCGAAACAGGCAAAAAAGCCGAAATCTTAGCGGGCATTTTTTTGGAAGAAAAAGGCTACGAAATTATGGCTCGGAACTATCGTTACGGTCGTGCGGAGATAGATTTGATTGTAAAAAAAGGTATTTTTATCGTTTTCGTAGAAGTAAAATCATTGACAAACACTAAATTTGGCAATCCAGAAATTAGTGTTACCAAAAACAAAATTAAACTCGTAACAAAAGCCGCCGGAAACTATGTGTATAGTACAAATTGGCAACAACAAATCCGTTTTGACATTATTTCTATCATTTTCAAAAGCGAGGAAGATATTGAAATCACACATTTTGAAGATGCTTTTTATTGAAATAGCACTGAGCTTTGAGCCATTAGCTCTAAGCAAATCAAGCTATTATTACTCCCCAAACTCATTGCTCAAAGCTCATAACTCATAGCTAACTAATGCTTAAAAAAGACCGATATAAAGCGCTGATAGGATATTTTACCGAAAATTTCCCGATTGCAGAAACAGAATTAGCTTATCGCACGCCCTATGAATTATTGGTAGCCGTGTCTTTATCCGCCCAGTGTACGGACAAGCGAGTGAACATCGTTACACCCCCACTTTTTGAGCGTTTTCCAGATCCCGAATCTTTGGCTAAAGCGGATTTGGAAGAGGTTTTTCATTACATCCGCTCAATTTCATATCCCAACAACAAAGCCAAACATTTAATTGGTATGGCAAAGCGTTTGGTAAGTGAGTATAATTCGGAAGTACCCAGTAATATTGAAGACCTCCAAACACTTCCAGGCGTGGGCAGAAAGACGGCAAACGTGATTGTTTCGGTCATTTATAATCAACCCGCCATGGCAGTTGACACGCACGTTTTTAGGGTTTCGCACCGCTTGGGATTAGTGGCAAAAAAGGCAACAACCCCGCTGGCAGTTGAGAAAGAATTAATCAAATATATTCCGAGAGAATCCGTTGCGGTGGCTCATCATTGGCTCATTTTGCATGGGCGTTATGTATGCGTAGCTCGTTCGCCCAAATGTGGCGAATGTGCCTTGAAAGGTTTTTGTAAGTATTTTGAGGCTAAAATAGCTTTGAGCCGTGAGAAATGAGTTAAAAATCTTATGGCTTATAACTCACGGCTCAAAGCTCATAACTCAAAGCTAAAAATGACATATTTACAACAAAATTGGCTCGAGGTTTTGGGCATTATTACTTCCTTAATTTGCGTTTGGTTAAATACTCGTCAGAATGTTTGGGGATGGTTTTGGGCGATTGTTTCTTCGGGAATTTATGCTGTAATTTTTTGGCAATCAAACCTAAAATCTGATGCAGAATTACAAATCGTTTTCATTCTTTTGAGCCTTTACGGTGTTTACGAATGGAAATTTAGTAAAGGTGAAAAAAGCACTCTTCCCGTCAGTAGAATTTCTTTACAATTAGCCGTCATTTGCATAATTTTTTTGGGAATTTTTACGGCCATTTCGGGCTATATCCACAGTCAATATTTAGAAGCAAGTTTACCGTATTTAGATGCTGGATTAACCGCAATTAGTCTTATTGCTACATGGATGACCGCTCGTAAGTATCTGGAAAACTGGATTTTATGGATTGGAGCGAATATTTTTTATGTTGGAATATACATTTACAAAGGACTGAATGGGACGAGTATTTTGTATGTACTTTTGATTGTTTTGGCGGTGAAAGGGCTGATAGATTGGAGGAAATCAATGAAAACTCCTGTCTGAGCGACCCTGTCTGAGCAACCCTGTCTGAGCGACCCTGTCTGAATTACAACAAAGAATTCTCCTTCAAGGAAACCCCATATTCTTCCACCAACAAACTCATCTCACGTCCGCAAGGCATTGCCCAATTTTTCAATTCATGCCCCACTGGGAAACCGTAACAAACCGGGAAATCATAATCCGCAACGGCTTCTTGAATAATCTCGTTGACAGTCTTTCCAAAAGGAACATCATTATCCTGACAACCAGAAAAACTTCCCACAATTAATCCTGCAAGATTTTGTAATTTTCCGCTACGCTTTAGTTGTATCATCATACGGTCGATGCTGTATAAATATTCATTTACATCTTCTAAAAACAAAATTTTTCCATCACAGTTAATATCTGATTTTGAACCAATTACGTGAATTAATATGGCTAAATTTCCCCCAATTAATTGTCCATTTGCCGCTCCCAAACGGTTCATTTGATGCGGTTCAATTTTATAATTAGTTTCTTCGCCAAATAGTATTTTTCTCAGGCTTTTCAAAGACTCCTCTCCTCCTTCTTGCAAGAATAATTTTGGCATTGTAGCGTGCAGACTTTCGATATTTAAGGTGTGAATATGACAATGAACGGCAGTAATATCCGAAAATCCAATCACCCATTTTGGTTGTTTTTGAAAGGTAGTAAAGTCAATAGAATCTAACAAACGAGAACTACCATAACCTCCTCTGGCCGAGAAAATTGCCTTTATTTCGGGATTATCCAACATCATTTGGAAGTCATTGGCTCTCACTGCGTCAGAACCCGCAAACTGATGATATTCGCCCGTGAGGGATTCGCCAAGCATGACTTTTAAGCCCCAATCGTTTTCCATCAATGCGATGGCAGGTTTTAACATTTCAAAATCGACTTTGCAGGCTAAGGCCAATAAGCCTACGGTATCACCTTTTTGGATTGGAGTTGGTCGCAATGATTTGTGAGATTTTAGATTTTCGTAAATTTACACCCTCAGAAACTTTAATTCAAATTTTATAAATGCTCAAATTCATTTTAACGTTTATCATCTACCTTTTATCTTTCAATAATCCTGCATTTCCATTCCTACCTATATACGGTACTTTTGTTGAACCTAAATCAAGCTAAAATCGTAGATGAAACGAATCATAAAATACACCATCGGACGGGACATCGAAGGTAAAGAAGGATATTTTACTGCCATTGACAAAACCCAAACCTCGCATATTTTCGGCAAGCTACCACAAACTTAATTTCAAATTTTGATTGATATACGTAACCAAAATAAGGTTTTTAGCAACAATAACAAATGGATTGTTAGTGGATGAGAAGGAGAAGAACATTGAATATTATTTACCAATCTAACTTGTAAAATCACCCTGTAACAACACATCGCTAATTACTTCGGTGGTTCTTTGGTACTCGGTCATAAAACAAAATTATTCGCTAATGAAGTGCTCTTTTTTCAAGGAGATGCCAATTATACGAAGATACATTTCTTATCAGGCAAACCCAAACTTATTGCCCGTACGCTACCGTATATCCAACAAAAAACGGAGGATAAAATGTTTACTCGCATCAGCCGAAAACATTTACTGAATCGCAAATTTATTGTGGAAATAGGAGCCGACTTTGTGGTGCTTTCGGATAAGACCATTTTGCCAATTGTCAGAAGGCGAAAACGGGAGCTTTTGAACAGCAATACATTTGTAGGATATGCCAGTGATGCCACCGCCGACTTTAGTAATGCTACAGCGATTGGTGCAGATGCAAAGGTTGATGCAAGCAATAAAGTACGTATTGGAGATAATTTGGTAACGGTTATTGAAGGGCAAGTACCTTTTACCAATCCTTCTGACCGTCGATTGAAAGAGAATATTACCATCAATAACAGTTGGGTTTACCTTTTAGTGGGCTTAACAAATCAACGGATGGAATGTACTCGTTGGCTTATTCAGATTTTGTAATGCCTTTGGTAAATGCCGTGAAAGAGCAACAAATCCAAATCAATGCGTTGAAAAAACAGCTTCAAGCTGCCAATACATTTAAGCAAAAATTAGAAGCAATTGAAAAAAGAATGGCCTCATTAGAAGAGTCGAAAACGGAAAGCTTTGATTCAGCTAAAAAGTAGATTTTTCTTAAAATAATATCATCATTATCAAAACAAAATATTCAAATATCATGAAATCATTATGCTATTTTATCGTTGTGTCGGGATTATTATTGACTCAAAAATCATTGGCTCAATATCCAGTTTCTTTTCCTGATGGAATTGTGATCGGGAATTCAGCCGTTACCATTCCTTCGGGAAGTACCTACAAATTAGCGGTGAGTGGTGGTATCATCACAGAAAAAGTGAGGATTGCGACCAGTGGAACCGCTTTCTGGGCTGATTACGTATTTGAACCAACGTTCAAACTTCGCTCCTTGAAAGAAGTAGAAAATTTTATCAAAGCAAATAAACACCTTCCTGATGTGCCTTCAACGGCTGAGGTTACAAAAAATGGACTTGACTTGGCAGAAACGCAAGCTTTATTATTACAAAAAATCGAAGAATTAACGCTTTACCTCATTCGACAACAAAAAGAAATTGACCAGTTGAAAAGGGAAATTATAAGCGAAAATAATGGTTCGTACAGTATTTCACTTAGTTTTCAGTAGTTGAATATCGGAACTATATACTTAAAAATGCAACACTTGAAATTTGCCCTATTTAACCGCTGACGAGGTAAAAAACCGTCGTCTGGGTTTCGGATTCAGAATGTTTAAATATTATGAAACATTTATTCTATTTCATCGCTACCTTTGGTTTATTATTAAATCAAAGGTTATTAGCACAGTACCCTGTTTCTTTTCCAGATGGAATTATGATAGGGAATTCAGCCGTTTCTATTCCTTCGGGAAGTACCTACAAATTAGCGGTGAGTGGTGGTATCATCACTGAAAAGTGAAGATTTCGACCAGTAGAACCGCTTTTTGGCTTGATTACGTATTTGAACCAACGTTCAAACTTCACTCCCTGAAAAAAGTAGAAAATTTTATCAAAGCTAATAAACACCTTCCCGATGTGCCTTCAACGGCAGATGTTACAAAAAATGGACTTGACTTGGCAGAAACGCAAGCTTTATTGTTACAAAAAATCGAAGAATTAACGCTTTACGTCATTCGACAACAAAAAGAAATATTAACCAGTTGAAAAAACAAAATTACAACCAGAAATAATGGTTGATAAAATCTTTCATTTAGTTTATCAGAAGTAAAATTTTTCCTATCAATTACACACCCTTTTAATGTATCAAGTTATCATGAAAAAAATGTTACTGTTGCTTACCCTGTTATCATGCCCAATCATTGGGCAAACGATAACCGAATCTCCCGCCAAAGCCAAAAAGGTATTTATTCCTCCAGTGGCAAACAAATTGGCAGTTGTTCTGAAATTTGGTACTACGGGCATTTCCCCCGAACTATCGTACCGACTTAATCAAAAAATTAATGTGCGAGCAAGTTTCTCGATGTTCAATTACCAAAAGGTTGAAATACTGAGTATTGACACGGGAGGTAGTAATAGTACGAGTACAGCTCCCGCCGAAAAAGCAAAAATGCAGTATGATGCTTCTGTTAAATTGGGAAATTTTGGCGTTTTAGTTGATTTTTATCCTTTCAAAAGGCGAGTTTTCGCCCTCAATGCAGGCGTATTTTATAATACAACTTCTTTCAGTGTTGATTTACAACCCAAAAGTAATCTAAATTTCAATGATCGGGTTTTTACCCCCGAGGAAACTGGAACGATTGGACTGAAAGTTAAATATCCAACCGTTGCTCCTTATTTTGGTCTCTCGTTGGGTAATCCGAATACTGGAAAAAGACTGAAATTTCTATTTGATCTTGGGGTAATGTACACGGGTTCTCCTTTAATTGAAATGCGAGGTACTGGGTCAATTGAACCCACCGCAAGCCAAGCTGCCCAGTTACAGGCAAATTTGAAACCCATTTATTTGTATCCAGTCTTGAAATTTGGTTTGTCTTACCCTATTATAAAATAATCATTTAACAAAAAACTTAGAATCATGAAAACTATATATTTCAAAAAATTCCTCCTACTTATTACTTTGGGTCTTATCGTATTTGCGTGCAAAGAATTAGGCAGCATTGACCCTGGCAAAGACCTTAAATTAATTTTAAATTACAAACCTGCCGATTCATTTATTGAAGCACAGATAAAAGATGCTGTTTCTGGAGATTTAATTTCAAGCAACATCAACATCGAGATTGTGGGCGCTCAAGCAGCCAATGTTATCAATTTTGAAGGCGAGGCTAAGAGCAAATACACGAAAAAAGGGCCAAGTTTTTATATTGGTTTTCAGAACATTTTTCCTTCTTTAACAAACCCGATAAAGCTTAAAGTCCTTATTTCAGCGGATGGTTATTTGAGTAATAGCCGTGATATACTTTTGACTGATGTTGAAAATCCACCCGTAGAAATTGCCTTGGTTAAAATTGACTCGCCGCCCGCTGGATCAGCCATCAAGCAAGCGAATATTAGTGTAACAACGAGTGGCGCAAGTCAAGCGACAACCCTTGAAGTGGTGAATCAACAGAAGGCTACTCTCGTAGCGATAAATCAAGGAACAATTATGAAGGATAGCCAAGGAAATGTGGTTACAGGTAATTTGACTTCTACCGTAGCTACATTTTCTGGCACCTCAGCAGAGGCGGCTCCATCCTTTCCTGGGGGAAATGCCGCTGTTTTAGCAAAAGATATTGATGGGAAAACGAATGTATCCGCAACCCTCGTACCAATCGCTTTTGCCGATATTAGTATTAAATCATCGGGTGGTGCCGAAGTTACCAGTTTTACGAAACCAATTAGTATTTCTTTTGAAGTTGATCCAAATACCATTAATCCCACTACTAACCTTGAAGTAAAAGTAGGGGATTCGTTTTCGGTTTATAGTTATAGTAATGCCACGGCTGTATGGACTTACGATAAAGAAGGTACAATTATCAGTAAAAATGGGAAGTTGTTTGTAAGCTTTGAGAGTAATCACTTAACCTGGTTTTATATCGGATATACTTACCGCATTCCAAATTCAGTTCAAATAAACCTGACGGTAGATGGTGCCCCTAACAACAGTGCCAATGGACGTAGTTTGTCATATTATGCACTAATAAAATATAACATTGGTAGATTTACTTACAGCGCTTACTATACTGGTGCATTTTACGCTACAAATAGTACACCACTAAAATTTACAAGTACCATTTATTCATCGGGGGTAGTTCAATCTATGGAAGCAAGATTTTATCATCCTTTTACGGGTAAATATACAATACTTACCGTACCAAATCCTAACTCAGGTCTGGCGAATTTAAATGTTCCATACGGAGTTGTTAGCACTACCAAGCTCAAAACAGTTAATATTACGGTAAGTTGCGAAAATAAATGTGCTTTACAAATTCTTCCTTATAACGTGGGCATAGAATATAACAACAATATTAATGCTAATCTTTCTGGTACCACAGAAAGATGGATATTTGCGGGCAATGTAAATTATGATAAAACTGATAATAAAATAAAATTAAGAGCCTACTTACCAGATAATACCAATTTATTATTTAGGGCAATCGCCTATCCTGAATATCCCAAACAAATCAACACAGGAACAGGTGACTCTTTTGAAGCTCCTATTATTTTACCCAAAACGCATCCATTATGTAATTGTGGAAAATGAGAAAACACTTCTGAATAGTTAAAAAAAGGTATTCATGCTTAGGCATTGAATACCTTTTTTTTGGTGAATGGGGGGAGCAAAAGTTTAGATTTACGAGAAATTTTGAATCAACAAACCACCAAAATTTTAACGATTCGAGGGAATTGAGTATCAGGAAAAGGAGGTGAATCATTCTACTTACCTCCCTTTTCCACCTCTGGAATATACTCACTTTCAAGAACAACCTCCTGATAATCAGACAGTTTTGTTAAATCTAAAGTTGGAATTCCTGAATCTAAAGTATCATTAACCATTGAGGTAAATTTTGCCCCAAAAACCATTTCTCGTGAATGATATGATGTTCGTGAGTGAACGGTCTGGTTAAAAGTGTCTTCAGTTGCTCTTATCAAAATTAAAAACTCAGCATCGGCTTTTATTAACTCCTCTTTGCCTAAACCAAACATGGGACTTTCTTGCGTTATGGCATGAACAATTGTCCAGTTAGTAGGAAAGAAATTTACCTTATTCCGCTCTAATTTTAATCCATAATATTTTCTTATTGTCTTTCCATCTACTTGCTTTTCTAAAACAGATATTACCAATTCCACTTGCAAATCAATCAGCTGATTGGCTCTTTCATTAACTATCCGAAACATAAATGCTGTTACGTCTAAATAAGGAGCAACAATGGCTTTTTCGGAATATAAAATATGCGCAACGGGCTTAGAAAACCGCCCGTAGAGCAAACTGGTAGCCAAAGCAAAAACTAATAATCCTAATAATGACTCAACCGCCGCCACAGAACTTGCCCAAAAACCAATGGGTGCAATACGTCCATAACCAACCGTTGTGAGGGTTTGCGAGGAAAAAAAGAAGGCATCCATAAACCTACTTTGTGGCGAAGTGAGATCGGCACCTTGTAGATTTTCGATACCGACAAATTCATAAATAGCCGCAAAAATAAAGTTTAGTGTTAAATAGAAAGAAATAACTAACAAGAAAAAACGCCCCCAAGAACATACTATCAAACGGTTAAAAATATTGAGTCGACTCCAAAAAGCAACACCTTCTCTTCTGACGTTGAAGCTACCATCACTGTTTAATAACCGAGTTTGGGAATTATGTACTTGCGTGCCAAAACCTAAGTCACGGCGATTTTCTTCGGCTTCAACGAGTTTGTCTTTTTTTGGATGTCGTAAATTCATAATTGGACAGTTTTGATATGAGTTTAACCATTTTAGATAATTTTTTGTTTCAATATTGATACTTCTGGCAAGCCAAGATTGATTTTGTTTCACAAAATATTAATAATCAGATACAAACAAATGTAAAAAGAATTATTTTTGTTTGAAAATACATTGCATTTTCAAACAAGTGCTTAATAATGAGCCTGTTAGCATAATCATTAATCGAAATGAAAAATCTATTATTTACCTTAATATTTTCTTCCCTACTCTTTACAAGCAAAGCCCAAGCGGTTAATGAACACACTGGACAAAAAATCCAATGGATGACGCTGGAACAAGCTTTTGCGGCTACCCAAAAAGAACCTCGCAAAATTATGGTGGATGTTTACACGGGTTGGTGTGGATGGTGTAAGGTGATGGATCAAAGAACTTTCCCGAATGAAAAAGTAGCCAATTTTATCAGCGAGAAATTTTATGCTGTAAAATTAGACGCAGAAATGAAGGATACTATCAACATTGGCACTCAAAAGTATATTTGGCAAAATGGCTATAATCAAGCGGGAGTGGCGCTTTTGCAAGGAAAAATGTCTTTCCCAACCATTGTGTATTTAGACGAAAAGTTTAATATGATTCAGCCCGTACCAGGTTTTCAGGAGGCGGCGCAGTTTCATCAAGTGATTACTTTTTTTGGCGACAATCACTACAAAAAAGGAAATTGGGAAGCCTACCAAAAAGACATTTATCCAAAACAATACGGACAGCCTGTGGTGGCGGAAGCTAAGAAATAGTTTTTTAGTTGGCTTAGGATTTACCTTCACTTACTAAAATTCAACAAAAAAGTGGTCAGGATTTACATTCTGACCACTTTTTTATATCTTATACCTTCTAAACCTGAATTTATTAATTGCAAACTGCCTACTCAAAAGTCATTCCATCTAAATCATTTACCGAAACCACGTATTTGGATTCATTATTTCCTAAACGCACTTTTAAGTGATAATTTCCCCCTACTAAATAGTATAAAGGCTTCAAAATACCTGTTTGAGTGGCTTCACTGTATTTATAATCGCAGGGAATTCCCATGCCCGTTTCAGTGGTCAAGATTGGGATTAATCTACTATCGCCCGTTTTGATATGAATAATATTATTTTCTTCGGTCTGTAAACATTTTACCATTTCACTGGGCGCAGCGATGGCTTCTAAAGTAATTTTCACGGGTGCATAAACAACCGTTTTTATCGCTTCATCTTCTTCGATAATTCGATAATATTGCGTACCAAAATTCATCCGTGGGTCCACAAAAGTGTATAATTGTCTTTCATCCTGCGTTCCTTCGATGGTAACTTCGTTTAAATCATAAAAATTCTCTTTATCGTAACTGATTTGAACGATGTATCGTTTAGCTTGATGTCCGATGGCACTTAACCACGATAATTTTGCCTTATGGTTTTCATCAACCGCTACCTTTAACGAAATTTTTGAATTACTTAAAGATTTAATCGGTTCAATATTTTTTTTAGCAACTGGAAAAACTATTTTCAGTTCAGCAAAAGGTTTAACAACAAAAAGTTTGTATTCTTTGTTGAGTAATAATCTGAAGGGCTTTGCCGGAATTGCAAAGGAGGCGTTAATGATAAAAATCACTAAAGCGATAGATAGTTTTGTCTTTTTCATGGGTTATTTTACAACTTGTTAGTCTATCCAATAATTAACAAAACTTGTACCAAATCTTTTAAATTCATCAAAATATTCTTATTATATGCTCGTTGCCAAAAGTTTTGGAGAAAAGGCCATCATTTAATATTCCATTTTTTACAATTGCCCAAACTATCAGGAAAAAATTGTTTTTACAATCCATTTTTAAGCCTTATTTTTACGTCAGAAAACAATCTAACTGACTAATTTTGTGAATATTTCAAGATTTTCTTAAATCATATTTATTCATTTACAGGTGTTAGGTATTTGGTTCGTAGATTTTAGCAGTACAGAAAATTATTTAATCATAAATTATTCTTGAAAGCTAAATACTAAAAACTAAGCCCTAAAATCTATTTCCCAAACATTAAATCATTGAAATAACCGATGGCAACAGCAACCTTCACACTCGAAAGAGATATTGAGATTTTTAATTTAATTAATCAAGAAGCTCACCGTCAAGAATACGGTTTGGAATTAATTGCTTCTGAAAATTTTACGTCAAAACAAGTTATGGAAGCCCAAGGCTCAGTTTTGACTAATAAATACGCCGAAGGTCTTCCGGGCAAACGTTATTATGGCGGTTGTGAAATTGTTGATCAAGTGGAAACCATTGCGATTGAACGTGCCAAAGCACTTTTTGGCGCCTCATGGGCAAACGTTCAACCACATTCTGGAGCGCAAGCCAATGCGGCAGTTTTCTTATCTTTTTTGAATCCTGGTGATAAAATTCTTGGTTTTAACCTCTCGCACGGTGGACACCTTTCGCATGGTTCACCCGTGAATTTTTCGGGAAAATATTTTCAAGCATTTTTCTATGGCGTGGAAGAAGAAACAGGTTTGATTGATTGGGATAAAGTAGAAGCAACCGCTTTAAAAGAAAAACCAAGATTGATTATTTGTGGTGCATCGGCTTATTCTCGTGATTGGGATTATGCTCGTTTGCGTTCAATTGCGGATGAAATTGGCGCTATTCTTTTAGCGGATATTTCTCATCCATCGGCTTTGATTGCCAAAGGATTGTTGAACGACCCAATGCAACATTGCCATATTGTAACGACAACAACGCACAAGACTTTAAGAGGTCCACGTGGTGGTTTAATTATGATGGGAAATGATTTCGTGAATCCGTTTGGATTAACTACCTTGAAAGGTGAATTAAAAATGATGTCGGCTTTATTAGACGGCGGTGTTTTTCCAGGAACTCAAGGTGGACCTTTAGAACACGTGATTGCGGCAAAAGCCATTGCTTTTGGTGAAGCCATGACGGATGATTTCCAACAATATGCCGAGCAATTACAACGCAATGCGAAAGTAATGGCTCAGGGTTTTGTGGATAAAGGATATAAAATCATCTCAGGAGGAACTGATAATCATTTGATGTTGATTGATTTACGTCCAAAAGGATTGACAGGAAAATTGGCAGAAAATACTTTGGTAAAAGCGGACATTACGATTAATAAAAATATGGTTCCGTTTGACGATAAATCACCATTTGTAACTTCAGGTATGCGTGTAGGAACGGCTGCTATGACCACTCGTGGCATGAAAGAAGCAGAAATGTTGCACATCGTAGAGTTGATTGACAGCGTGTTGATGAACCACGATAATGAAACATTTATTGGTTCTGTAAAGTCCGAAATTAATAAGTGGATGGAAGCATTTCCATTATATGTATAGGTTTAGAAATAATTCAAAATAACAAAACCCTGACAATCGTGAATGTTGTCAGGGTTTTTTGCGTTTTTGATGTAAATTTGTATTCAAGACATAATTAAATCCGAAATTAGAAGAAAGTCGTAGTTGTTATCATAAAAACTTTCTAAATCTGAAAAGACCCACATGGCATTAGACCAAGAATTTGAACAAGAATTAGACGAAACCGAAGGCAAAGAAATGTCCTTCCTTGACCACCTTGAAGAACTGCGTTGGCATATTATCCGTTCAGTAGCTTCAATTCTGGTATTCACCATATTAGCATGGACTTTTCAAAGGGAAATATTTGGAGGAATAATTATGGCCCCTTCAAAATCAACTTTCTGGACCAATCGAATGCTTTGCAAGTTGGCTGATTTGACGGGTGTTGAAGGCTTATGTTTCAAACAAGCCGATTTTGTTTTGCAAAATCGTGAAGTTTCAGGACAGTTTATGTTTGCCCTTACGCAATCAATTATGGTAGGTTTACTATTCGCTTTCCCCTATTTTTTCTGGGAAATTTGGCGTTTTGTAAAACCAGGTTTAAAATTAAAAGAAGCTAAGGCTGCGACTGGAGCCGTTTTTTGGGTTTCTTTATTATTTTTTATGGGCGTAAGTTTTGGTTATTATGTAGTTTCACCGATGGCCATTAACTTTTTGGCTAATTTCAAATTAGATGATTCTATCCAAAATCAATATGACATTAGCGATTACCTTTCGTTACTTTCAACCATGACATTGGCTTGTGGTGTAACTTTCCAATTACCGATGATTGCCTTTGTGCTTTCACAGGTGGGCGTACTTACGCCTGCATTTATGCGTGAATATCGTCGTCATGCGGTGGTTGTTATTTTGATTTTAGCAGCCATTATTACACCTTCGCCCGATATGATTTCTCAACTTTTAGTAACATTACCACTTTTGGCACTTTATGAAGTTAGTATTATTGTTTCGGCAAGGGTGAATAAAAGACGTGAAGCAGAGTTATTATAGTAAATAAAATATAACCAAAATGGGCGGATGAAATGAATCATTCGCCCATTTTGGTTATGTTACGAATAAAAATTAAACGCCCTTAATCGACAAGTTTACACCCGCCGCCATCGACAAATTTCCATAGTTTTGAAGATTCTTTACCGAAGCATTTGCACTTAGCGTTACGGTATGTCCCCTACAAATTTTTGCATTTTCGGTAATAAAAGGCACACGTCCACACGACCAAGTTTTCTCATCGTGCCAACTGCCCGTTTTTATCGTACAAACTTCATCCGTAAATAACGAAACGGTATCAAAAGAAGTATTCAAAAACAACGAAGCCGCATCCGTTTTACTTCTGCCAAACCAATCGGTTAAAATATCCCAATAAATTCTTCGGAAGTCAATTTGCATTTTCAAATCTTGGTTACCCACCGATCCATTCAAATCAGTTGGGAGGTTTGAATATCCCCCAATATTAGGGTTTCTGCCCACCGATTGGCGTTTTATACTCGACCCAAAAACAAATATGGGTGCTGCCACTCCGTGGTCGGTTCCCACACTTGAATTAGAATTGGCTCTTCTTCCAAATTCAGAAAAAGTAAATCCTGCTACTTTGTCTTCTACGCCTCTTTGCAGTAAATCATCCTGAAATGCTTTAATTCCTGCGGATAACTTTCCTAATAAAGTCGCATGATTTCCTAAACTATTATTTGCTCCTCCACCCGATTGTACTTGGGCAGAATGGGTATCAAATCCGCCAATCGAAAGAAAATAAACCTTTGTTTTTAATCCTCCACCCACTAATCGGGCAACGATTTTTAGTTGGTCAGCAATCGAATTACCCGTTGGATAAACTGGTGCCGGCGTGATATTTCCTGCATTGTGTGCTGCGGTGATTTCAGCTGAATAACTAACAGCTAAGGCTTGTTGTTGGCGTATAAAAGTTACTAAATCACCCGCTTCACAGCAGGGTAAATCAGTGGTGGTTGCTCCAACTCCTCCGCTTACCAAGGCAGCATAACTGGCAGGATCATTGATGGCAACTGCCATGGATTGATTACTTCCCAAAAGCGTAGTAGAAGTCAAATAGCCAATCTGAATGGCCAGCGGGTCTTCCATAACGGCATTTGAGGCATCTCTATCAGTAATAGGAGGCGCTGGATAATTAGCAAAACGGTCTTCTAAATATCTGCCTGCCCAACCCGTATCTGCTTGTACGGCTGCATCCGTAGCAGTCATCCAAATATCCGTGGCTCGGTAATGTGAATAACTCGGACTTGGATAAGAAACCGAGTGTACCACCGCTAATTTACCATTATCGTGTAATTGCTTCAACCCTGTCATGCTTGGGTGCAAACCCGTTGTACCATTTCCAATTGACAAAATGGAGGCTTGTGGAATGGCAATATTACTTCTGAGCGCACTATATTGTGAATATTGATCAAGCGGAATTACGGTATTTAGTCCATCATTTCCACCATTTAGATAAATAATTACCAACACACGGTCTTTGGCAAGGGCATCAGTTTTCATTAAAGATTGAACCAAAGAAGAATTGGCTCCGAAGGCTTTCACCCCAAAACCTCCTACCATGACAGGTAACAAAAAAGAAGAAGAAGCTGCAAGGAAATCTCTACGTTTCATATTTTTATAAGCTTTGAGCATTGGGCATAAGCCGCTATCTTTTGAATTTTAAAGGATTATTTAAAGTTTTTCAACAAATACTAAACTCCGCCATTCTGAGCAAATATTTCATCAAAGCATCCAATTTTGATTTTACCGTATTAATATTGGTTGTGGTAGGGATTGATTTATAAGATGCCCACTGGGTTGTCCAATTAGACCTTTGTTGCCCAATCATCAAAATAGTATCAATCAAAAATATTTTTTGATTTGCTGAAAGTTCAGTCGCAAACAAGTTCATCGTTACTAAATCCACAATATGAACACAGTTCGTAACATCATAATTTGGAGGTAACGGAATCGAGGGATTATGAGCAACATTAGCAGTATCCACCATTGCCAACATATCAATTTTGATGGCAACCAGTGGCGTAATTCCTGTAACAAGGGTTCGCCCCGTGATTAATTTATCCGTAAATGAATTACGCAATCCAACTTGTGTAGTATTTATCCAATTTCTGGAATAACCCGTTTGAAAATAAGCATCATAGCCAAAAACCGTTGGTTGGTCGAGTAATGCCATCTGCATTTCGGCCATTCTATCGTAGAGATATTGTGCATACGCTTTATGGTTTTTGACGCTATTAATAAGATTTGCGGAATCAATAACGGGCACTGGAAAATTGAAGAATCGATAAGCACCGACCACAAATTCAGCGGGGGATTTGATAATGGCTCCGAGATTGGCAATGTCATAAAAATGCTCTGAAGCCAGTAATTTTTGGATAATTGGTTTTATTTCAAAAGTCCTTCCCGTTATTGGATCTACACTTTTGAAAGTATTTGCTAAAGAAGCAATTACATTATCTTCAATTTCTTGCGTAACATTTGGATTTACAAAGAAACGGTACAATTTTCTACAAATAAATTTGGGTGTTTCTGGATGATCAAAAAGCATATCCAAAAGGGCATCTACTTCAAATTCTCCTGCATTAGTATATCCTGGATATACAGCGGGCGTATTAATTATTACTGACCGATAACTTGATGAAAATGTTTTAGATGCTGTATCATGTCTGGTTAATGTGAATTTTTTGTCAACAGCCGTTGTCGTGTTGGCATAAAAATTTGTGTACTGCCAACCCGTCAAAACTCTGGCGGCGGCTTTTACATCATTCTCTGTATAATTATTATCACCTGCAAAGTTTTTGGCTCCCACTACAAATAATTCCTGCAATTCACGGGCGTAATTTTCGTTTGAAGCCACTCCTCCAGTTCCTTTCGTATTTTCATTACCATTCAGAAATTTTAACATAGCGGGTTCGTAGGTAATATCACGAACAAAATCCTTAAAATTTTCCAAAGATTTACTTCTAACTTTCATAAAATACTTATAAATAGCTCGGTATTCATCAACATTCGCTTCGCTTGTAACGAAATGATTTTGCCAAAAAAGCGTCATTTTATCAATAATAGAAGGATTGCCTGCTTGCGCTGCCATCATATTTGTCCACCAATATTTGTAGTAATATCGAAAATCAAAATTACGAGAAAGCGAAGAATCATACGTCGTATTTACATATTCCTGTCCAACCGTTATTTTCGTCTCATTCAAATCCACGGGAGGTAATGGAATATAATTAATATTGTTAATAAGATTTTGAATTGCCGTTGAAGCATTCAAGCCAGTAAAATTGACAATTTCTGTTTGGGTGGGTCCAAAAGTTGCTCTACGGAGCAGATGAGCCACTTGTGAGGTCGTAAGTGGCTGAGCATAAGCGTTCAAAGAATAATTCATAATTCCAACAAGTTAAATTTCTGAAAACACAAAAATGATTAAATGTAATGGGTAGAAAAGAAGAAAGTATTTGAAAAGTAGGTAGAAGATGTTTTGGGGGTTTTATATATTCTTATAAATTTAGCAATAAAATTTATGCTTCAAAATCCATAATATCAAATTATGTTAAGAATTGAGTAATCGGTAAATTTGTAATAGTTATAGGTTTGTTTATCCACCCTCGCATTTAAAAATACCATATAAATGAAAAAACTCGTCTTTTTATTACTCTTAATTTCTTTCAAAATCCATGCCCAAAAGCCATTAACTGCTATTTTAGGGGCTTTTAGAGATGAAGTGAAATTATTGGAAGATTCCATTCAAAACAAGCAAGAAGTGACTGTAAAAGGTATTCGCTTTGTAACAGGAGATTTTCGAGGACAGCCAGTTGTCGTAGCACTCACGGGTGTAGGAAAAGTGAATGCCACCATGACCACCACCATTTTATTGATGAATTGGCAACCCCAACAATTGATTTTCACAGGCATTGCTGGTGGTGTAAATCCTGCTATTTTGCCCGGAGATATGGTCATTGCCAAGTCCACCATTCAGCATGATTTTGGAAAGATAACCCCCGAAGGCATGACAGTTTGGAATACCAGAAATCCAATTGATGGCGTGGCAAATCCGATGTACTTTCCTGCAGATTCTATGTTATTATTGAAAGCCCAAAAAGCATCAAATCGAACGAAATTTAAGGAAATTGAAGGGCGAAAAATAAAAGTAATGTTGGGTATCATAGCTACTGGTGACGTTTTTGTCAATTCTGATGAAAAAGTAAAAATACTCCAAGAACAAGTAAAAGCTGATGCCACCGAAATGGAAGGAGCCGCCGTTGCTCAAGTTTGTTATGAACTAAAAATTCCCTGTTTAATTCTACGTAGTATCAGCGACAATGCCAACTCAAAAGCCCATGTGGATATGAATGTTTTTGGTTCAATTGCCGCCTATAATTCTTCCAATTTGGTATTGGGGATTTTGGGGGAATTGTGAGGTTTTTAAAGCAAAATAAAAACCCAAAAAGCCCCCGCCAAAAACGTGGGTTTTTGTTTAACTTTATTCCCCCGTCTTACGTTACATTTAAGACAGAATATTAAAATTACATGGCAAATAATAATTCAGACATTACAGGACACGAGAATATCGAAATTCTTGGTGCAAGAGAACATAATCTTAAAGATATTGACCTCACTATTCCACGCAATAAGTTAGTCGTTTTCACAGGAATATCTGGCTCTGGAAAGTCCTCACTGGCTTTTGATACCATTTATGCCGAAGGACAACGCCGATATATGGAGTCGTTTTCGGCGTACGCTCGGAGTTTTATGGGCAATATGGAACGTCCCGATGTCGATAAAATCAATGGACTTTCGCCCGTGATTTCGATTGAGCAAAAGACGACTTCCAAAAATCCACGCTCGACAGTTGGAACCGTTACAGAAATTTACGATTTCATGCGTTTATTCTACGCACGAGCGGGCGAAGCGTTTAGTTACGTTACGGGCGAGAAGATGATTAAGCAATCTGTCGACCAAATTATTGACGTGATTCTGCAAGATTATCAAAATCAAAAATTAATTATTCTTGCGCCCGTCGTGAAAGGACGTAAAGGTCATTACCGTGAATTATTCGTTCAAATTGAGAAATTAGGCTATACAAAAGTGCGTGTGGACGGCGTAGTGATGGATATTCAGCCTAAAATGCAACTCGATCGTTTCAAAATTCACGATATTGAAATGGTCATTGACAGAATTATCGTCAAAACTGAAGACCGTTTTCGTTTATCGCAGTCCGTGCAAACGGCTTTGAATCAAGGTAAAGGCATCATGATGACTCGTGATGAAAAAAATGAGGTTCGTAATTTTTCCAAATTCTTAATGGATCCCGTTTCTGGCATCAGTTACGACGAACCTTCACCCAATAATTTTTCCTTCAATTCACCTTATGGTTGGTGTCCAACTTGTTTGGGTTTGGGCAAGGTTGAGGAAATTACCGAAGAATCCATTTTACCAGATAAGTCGCTAAGTATCAACAAAGGAGCCATTGCTCCGATTGGCGAATACCGTGATATGTGGATTTTCAAACAATTAGAAATTTTACTAAAACCGTATAAAGTCAATCTTACCACGCCCATCGAAAAATTCCCTACCGAAGCCATCGAAGTGATGCTTTACGGAACGGATACTCCCGTGCCTGTTCCTTCCAAAAAATACGAAGGCACGGATTGGAATACGAAATACGAAGGCATTGTAACATTTTTGAAACGTCAGCAAGAAACGGGTTCGGAGAAAATTCAAGACTGGATAAAAGACTTTATGGTCGTGAATACTTGTCCCGATTGCAAAGGTTTGAGATTGAAAAAAGAGTCGCTTCATTTCTTGATTGACCATAAAAATATTGCTCAATTAGCCGAAATGGACATTGCTGAATTGGCAATATGGTTCACCGATTTAGAGCCAAGAATGAACGAACGCCAAAATATAATTGCCAAAGAAATTTTGAAGGAAATCAGAAAAAGAATTGGCTTTTTGACAGGTATCGGCTTGGAATATTTAACGCTAAACCGGTCATTACGAACACTTTCTGGCGGAGAAGCCCAACGTATTCGTTTGGCTACGCAAATTGGTACGCAACTAACCAACGTGTTGTATATAATGGACGAACCAAGCATCGGTTTGCACCAACGAGACAACGTAAAATTGATTCAAGCCCTCAAGGATTTGCGTGATTTGGGCAATTCTGTTCTCATCGTTGAACACGACAAAGACATGATGTTGGAGTCGGATTATATTGTGGATATTGGCCCAGGAGCAGGACGACATGGCGGGGCAATTGTGGGACAAGGAACGCCCGAAAATTTCTTGAAAAATAACTCGACTACGGCTAATTTTTTGAGTGGAAAAATTGGCATTGAAGTTCCGAAGAAAAGGAGACAAGGAAATGGTAACTCATTGGTTATCAAAGGAGCAACGGGTAATAATTTAAAAAATGTTACGCTAAAATTGCCTCTGGGAAAAATGATTTCGATAACGGGTGTGAGTGGTTCGGGGAAATCTTCGTTGATTCACGACACGATGTATCCGATTTTGAACCGTCATTTTTTTTACGCCAAAAAAGAACCCATGCCTCATAAATCAGTGGAGGGTTTAGAGCATTTAGACAAAGTAATTGAAGTTGACCAATCGCCCATCGGACGCACGCCACGCTCGAATCCAGCTACTTATACGGGTATGTTTACGGACATACGCACCTTGTACGCAGAGTTGCCCGAATCCAAAATTAGAGGTTACAAAGCAGGGCGTTTTAGCTTCAATGTAAAGGGCGGACGTTGTGAAGATTGCGAAGGTGCGGGCATGAAAAAAATCGAAATGGAATTCTTGCCCGACGTTCACGTAGCCTGCGAAACCTGCAAAGGAAAACGCTTCAACCGTGAAACGCAGGAAGTTCGTTTTAAAGGAAAATCAATCGCCGATGTATTGGATATGACGGTGGAACAAGCGGTAGAATTCTTTGAAAATCAGCCTAAAATTGCCCGTAAAGTACAGATGCTCAACGAAGTAGGTTTGGGATATATCACCATCGGGCAACAAGCCACTACGCTGTCGGGAGGAGAAGCCCAACGAGTAAAATTAGCCGAAGAACTCTCGAAAAGAGACACAGGCAAAACCATGTACATCTTGGACGAACCCACGACTGGACTCCATTTTCAAGACATCAAAAAACTTTTGGAAGTCCTCAACCGATTGGCAGACAAAGGCAATACCGTGTTGATTATTGAACATAATTTGGACGTAATCAAAGTATCCGACCACGTAATTGACATCGGTCCAGAGGGAGGACAAAAAGGCGGAAACATCATCGCAGAAGGCACACCAGAACAAGTAGCGAAGGTGAAAGGGAGTTATACGGCTAAGTTTTTGAAGGCAGAGTTGAAGGGGTAGTTTAGTAGATTGAATATATTTTTTATCTAAACTTCGAAGCTGTCCTTCGGAACGTCTCGAAGAGAATGATTCAATCAACCCATAAATTTATTATCATGTATAAATTTATAACAGTCCCTTTGTTATTTTTAATAGTAATCAACCAGGGGATTTCTCAAATAAAAAAGGGTTATTTTACCATTGATGGGAAAATAAATTTGCAGGCAGGAGAAGCATTTTTAATGCCTATTGATTTTCACTATTATCCCCAAATAGATAATACTTATCAAATCAAAGATTCAATCATAAACGGTTATTTTAAATTTCAAAATGCGTTAGTGAATCCATCCTGTTTTCAAATCGGAGTAAAAGTCAAGGGTGAATTAATTTATCTTTCAGATTTTTTTATGGTTGATAAAGGCTACCAAACCATTGAATGTAATGTTGATTCATTGAGAAAAATACCTAAAATTTTCAATAAAAGTAATGCTGAATTAGGTAGGTATCTTGAGAATTTTAATAAACTCAAGAAAGAAAAATTTAGTTTAAGTGAGGATTATAGTAAGCTCAAGCATATATTTAACGATAAAATTCCTGATAGCCTTTTACAGAAAATTTCAAAGAAAAGAGTCCTATTGATAAATAATAGAAATAAAATTTTGTACGATTACACAAAAAAGCACCCAAATTCTTATGTGGCTATGTGGGAGTTAATAAAAAAAATGACAGAAGGTTATAGTCCAATTTATGATTCAATTTATTTTCAATTTTCTGATAATTTAAAAAATACTTTTGAGGGTAGAAAATTGGGTGAAAATTTGAAAGATTCAAAAATAACTTCGATAGGTCAAACATTTCCAAGATTATCTCTCTTGGATACAAATCGTGTACTCAAAAAAATATTCAAAGATTTAGTTCCGAAATACACATTAATAGATTTTTGGTTCAGTCGATGTAGTCCATGTATTCAGCAATTTCCTAAATTAAAAGACCTTTATCAAAAATACAATAAGGAGGGATTTGATATAATTGCAATATCAGTCGATAAATCTAATGATTTTAATGACTGGAAACATATAATCCGAGTTCAAAATTTAATTTGGAATCAATTTTTAGATGAAAATGGTTACAAAACTGAAAAATTATCAATTAGCATTTTTCCTACTAATTTCTTGTTAAATGATAAAGGTATAATTATAAAAAAAAATATTAATACTGATGAATTAACACTATTTTTGAAGAATAGCCTATAGATTATACAAAATATAGGTAATTTTTATGCCCTTGTTGGTCTTCATTTTGAGAAGAAAAAGTTGCCAGCCGTTGTGCGGTGTTTTCCACCCACAACACGTGCGACAGCAATCACCAAGTATGAGAGTAAGATATTTTTTATTTACATAATACACTGAATATTTGAAACATACATAGATATTTGTGTGGTTAACAAATTGCTGTCGCACGTGTTGTGGGTGGAAAACACCGCACAACGGCACAAAAACACTTTTCAAAAAGAAAATTTTTGGAACGATGAGTTAATAAATCTTGAAAATGAAATGTTGTTTTGTGCTTTGAAAACTTCTTCATAATTTCAGAATCAAACAATTTCACAAACCATACAATAAATCATACAACCAAAAACAATGAAAAAACAATTCAAAAATTCACTCTCAATACTTCTATGTATTGTATGCACAACCCTAACAATTTCAGCCCAAAGTGTTGAAGGTCGTTGGGATATTACCATTACTAAAGGCGATAAAAAAATTCCGTCTTGGTTAGAAGTAAATCATTCTGGGGTCAAATACCTCAATGGGCGTTTTGTGGGCAGTGGCGGGAGCGCCAGACCTATCTCACGGGTTTATTTCAAGGATAATAAAATGTCTTTTGCCATTCCGCCACAGTGGGATAAAGAAGATAAAGACCTCACCGTAGAAGCCGATTTGAAGGACGGAACCTTGGTGGGTACGATGAATCAACCCAATGGTGAAGTTGTCAATTTTGTAGGCGTAAAAGCTCCGAAATTAATTAATAAAACCGAACCAGTTTTTGGAAAACCAATGGCTATTTTTAATGGCAAAAACTTGGATGGTTGGCAAATTATTGGAAGAGAAGACCGTCCTGCGGCAGGCGAAAATCAATGGGTTGTAGAAAATGGTATCATGAAAAGTCCAAAATCTGGGGCAAATATCAGAACTACTAAAACTTTCAATGACTTCAAATTGCACGTTGAATTTCGTGTGCCAGCGGGTAGTAATAGTGGCGTATATCTGCGTGGGCGTTATGAAACTCAAATTACGGATGGCTACGGATTAGAACCATCATTGATTGATTTGGGAGGAATCTATGGTTTTATTAAACCTTTAGAATTGCCTGCAAAAAAGGCGGGGGAATGGCAAAGTTTTGACGTTACTTTGGTGGGAAGAGTAGTGACGGTATTGTTAAATGGCAAAACAATTATTTATAAATCTGAAATACCGGGCATAACGGGTGGAGCGATTGATAGCAATGAATCAGAACCAGGACCAATCATGTTTCAAGGCGACCACGGCCCCATTGAATTTAGAAATATTACGATTGCCTCGGCGAAATAATTTATTTTTTACTTCGATTTAAAAAATAAAATTATGTGCGTGTTTTACGGAAGTCGTCGTTTTGAACGACGACTTCCGTTGAACCCTCTCTAACGATGTAAAGTCGTATCTGTCCTTGATAATTGAATGCGTTGTGTTCCTTGATAATTGATTGGAACATTAATAAATATTCCTCCACGACCCACCTTCGCATTACCTTGAACCTTCACTCTAACGTTCGGATTAAGAAAGATTTGAGCCGTATTTGCCAATAAATCAGTCATTGATGCCTGCATGACAAATGGCACAAAGGTTGTATCTAAGGGCGGTAAACTCACTACTTCGCTCATAGAAGTATGCCCTAAAAGTCTATCGTTAAAAAATACATCCATTTCCGCTTGTTTGACATTCAAAGCATATTTGTTGGGATTGTAGAATTTTATATCCGACATAACAACATTATTTTTTGTACCTACTTTTCCCAATCTGAGGTTCTGATAACCCAAATAAGTGGGTTGAATAGGTTTACTGCACCCGATGGCAAAAAATAGTATGATGGAAAAATATCCAAAAATTGCTGTCTTGTTTTTCATTTTTTTAATTTAATACTGTACATATATAACGGTAATCTACCTAAAAACTTATGCCAGTAAAAAACTTAACGCCTATACTACGAGAACTTTTTGTAATTTTAGAAATTATAAACCCAACTTATCTTTTCAATTAAACCATGAACAAAAACCTCCAAAACCTGTACCAAATTGCTCAAAAGCCCGCTCGTAAAATTATCGGCTTGATGTCGGGAACGTCGATGGATGGGCTTGATGTGGCTCTTTGTGAGATTTCGGGGGCGGGAGAAAGTACCGAAGTCAAATTGTTACATTTTGATACGGTTGATTATTCCGAAGAAATCAAAACGGAAATTCGTAAAGTTTTTGCTCAACAAACCATTGATTTTCAGCACCTTGCGTTATTGAATGAATGGATTGGCGTACTTCATGCCACGATGATTTTGGATTGCTTGAAAGCTTGGAATGTGCCTTCGCATGAAGTTGATTTAATAGCCTCACACGGGCAAACAGTCATGCACGCTCCCAAGATTTTGCATCAGCAAGAGAAATTTCCGAATGCGACTTTACAAATTGGCGATGGCGATCATATTGCCGTAAAAACAGGGGTTATTTCTATTTCAGATTTCCGACAAAAACACCTTGCTGCGGGTGGTGAAGGTGCTCCATTAGCCGTTTATGGTGATTATTTTATTTTTGGCAAAAAAGGAGAAAATCGTATTATGCTCAACATGGGCGGCATTGCCAATTTTACGTATTTACCCACAACCATGAATCCAGAGGAGGTTTTTGTGACGGATACAGGAACGGGAAATACACTTATTGATGCTTTTACAAGATTATATTTTCCAGAAAAAGCCTACGATAAAGATGCCGAAATTGCCCGACAAGGTTCGGTAAATCAATTCCTTTTAGATGAATTAAAAGCTGATAATTTCTTCAAAGGTGCATTTCCAAAAACTACGGGTCCAGAATTATTTAGCATTGAATACGTCAAAAAAGCACAAGCAAAAAGTAATACAGAAGATATTTCAGTAAATGATTTATTGGCAACTTTAACTCGTTTCAGTTCCGAGACGATTGCGGAAGCCATTTATTTTACAGTTAATAATACTTCCTATAACATCAAAGATTTCAACGTATATATGTCGGGCGGAGGAATGCACAATCCGTTGTTAGTTGAATGGCTAAAAGAATTATTGCCTTGTAATTTCCTTGAAACCAACGATTTAGGAATATCGGGCGATGCAAAAGAAGCCGTACTTTTTGCTATTTTAGCCAATGAAACGGTTTCGGGTGGTGAGTCAGATTTTGGCTCTCGCCGAGGGATTCCTTCGGTTTCGATGGGAAAAATTTCATTTCCGAATTAGTATTATGGTTGTTATTTAACGTAGGCTGGGTTTTGAACCCAGCCTACGTTAACTCGATAATGATTATGCAACCTTTTACTCGCCGATTGCATCTTATATTTGAATTGCCGACTTATCACCAATTACAAATAACAAATAACTAAACAAAAAAATGAAAACCTCAACTAAATCCATTGTCATTTTATTATTTTTAAATCTTTGTACCTCAGTTATTTACGCACAAAACACTGAAGAAATTCGGAACATTTCCAATTTCAAAGGTATTCGTATTTCGAGTGGAATTGATTTATACATCAAGCAAGGAAGTGTTGAATCCGTAAAAATTGTGGGTGATAAAGATAAAATGGAAAAAGTTATCACCGAAAAAGAGGGTGATGTTTTAAAAATATACGCTGGCAGTAAAAAAGGTTGGTTCAATTTTGATTTTGATTGGAGTAATAAAAAAACCATCAAAGCCTACGTGACCGTAAAAAACCTTAATAGCCTCTCGGCAACGGGTGGTTCGGACGTTTTTTCGGAAGGAAAATTAGATTTAATTAAACTTGATGTGCGAGCAACGGGTGGTTCGGATATAAAATTAGACTTGGATGCCGACGAATTGACTTGCGAAACAACGGGTGGTTCGGACGTGATTTTATCGGGAACTGCCACCGTTTTTAAAGCCTCTTCAACGGGTGGTAGCGATTTGAAAGCCAGCAAATTACGTTCAAATTATTGCAGCGTTTCGTCAACGGGTGGTTCGGATGCCTACGTTTGGGCAGAAAAAGAAATCAGTATTTCAGCAACGGGCGGAAGCGATGTTTATCACAAAGGCGGTGCAAGAGTGGTGAAATCAAGCTCTACGGGTGGTTCGGATATTCATCAGCAATAGTTTATTAGTCAGTTGACAGTTTTTAGGAAGCAGTGAAAAGCACACACGTGAAATAATCAAAAAAAGGCTTCTTGAAT
>NZ_CBABQS010000013.1:0-80599 GCF_964672035.1 Arcicella sp. | reverse complement strand
ACCCGTAACTTATCATTCTCTCGGTAAAGTTCGGTATTAGCTAATCTACGAATTGGCAGAATAAAAGCTAATCCATCTCCAAACGGACTTTTATTGCCGATTGCGTCATAAGCAATCACAATATTATCAGCCGCATTTTTGAGAGTATCATTTTTGTAAATTTTCACTCGATAACAATCTCCAACACCTTTGAGGTCAATACCATAAAAATGGGCATCATAACCCTTGTTGGGTTTTCCGTCACCTTTTTGACGAAGGTTGGCGTCATCTAATTTATAAACAATTGAATCAATTTTGGGTACTCTATTCAACTTTGAAAGGGCTTTATAACTTTCTCCTTCAACATTGATTTCTAAGGTATAAGTTCGTCCAATCACACCCATAATATCCGTAGCATTGGTGGGTATCCAAACGTATTTTCCTGTATTTTTCAGGTCTTTAAATTGGTAAATTTTACCTAAATCATCCGTAACTTTTACCGTGGCATTTTTAACCCCTTCGATGGTTGCCAAACTCAATAAATCCTGTGATTTTGTCAATTTAATTACTTGTTCGCCCGCCAAATTTGTTATCGAGCCATCCACGACTAAATACGGGTCAGTTTTGGGTATGTCCAACTGAATTACATCCTCGCAACTCATTAACATGGATGATAAAATGAGTAATGGAAGAATTGTTAGAGTATGTTTTTTGAATGATATTTTCATGACTAATTATATTATTTTGTCTAAATTAGGATGCGTAAGAATAAGGGATTTTTCAGATTCTAAAAAATAAAATTTATTGCTTCATAATCCCAAGAATCTATTAAGATAACACGGTGCTACGTTTCGCAATCCAAATTCAGACAATTAAAATTTAAAGTTATAAGTAACCGAAGGAATTAAACTGCCGATGATTGACAACCTAACTGCTTCATTTTTAATGACTTGGTAAGTATCTTGAGCACTTTCGGGAGTACTGGCAGGCTTACCGTCAATTGGTTGCGTATATATTGAAAAAGGGTTTCGTTTATTGTACAAATTATAGATAGAAAATACCCATTCCGACTCGCCTTTGCCAAATAAAGCCTTCTTATTTTTCTTAGTTGCCGATACGTCTAAACGGTTGTAAGCTGGAATTCTAATGTTGCCACGAACTCCGCTTTCAGTCACGCCATAACTATATCCTTCTACGGCTGCTTGACGTGGTGCAAGAGAATACGGAACGCCCGAAATATAAGCAAAATTTGCTCCGAAACTCCATTTTTTGTTCAATTCATATTGCGCTACCACGTTCAACGTATGGGTTCTGTCAAAACGATTTGGATACCAATTTCCGTGGTTTAATCCTTCAACTTGACGCTCCGTTCTTGCCAACGTATAACTTGTCCAACCCGTCAATTTTCCCTTATTTTTCTTGATGTATAACTCTACGCCATAAGCCCGCCCTTTGCCAAATAATAAGTCCTTTTCAAACCTCGGATTTAGAAAAAGATTAGCGCCATCAGCGTAGTCAATTTGATTCTGAAAATCTTTGTAATACACCTCCAAAGAGGTTTCATACGCATTATCGCCAAAGTTTTTGAAATAGCCCAAAGCCACTTGGTCGGTGAGTTGGGGTTTGATATTGTTGGTACTCGAAGTCCAAACATCCAAAGGCGTTGAGGCGGCCGTATTGGACATTAAGTGAATATATTGCGTCATTCGGTTATAACTCGCCTTGATTGAACTATTCTCTCCCGTTTCTAATTTTGCATTAAATCTTGGCTCGAAATTACTGTAAGTTTGAAGAATTTTATTGGGGTCATTTGGTTTTGTATCAAGGTCATAACCAGAGGTATAAGCATCTGAAATACCCACAAAGCGGCGGATATAATAGACATCTTCACTACTTTTATAATCATATTTTGAAAACCTTACGCCGTATTGTAAGGACAATTTTGAACTAACTTTCCATTCATCGCCAATATAAGCTGAATATTCAACGGCATCTTTGGCAGGAGCGCCAAACGAAACTTTCGAACTATTTGAACTTGCAGTTGCCGAACCAGGCGTGAAACTATACGTCAAAACCTGTCCGCCAAAAGTTAAGGTATTATTGGGTGAAATGTAATAGGTAAAATCTGGTTTGAAACTTAAATTCTGAATGTTTGAAGTCCAACGGAATTGATTATTAGGTCTTTTATTATTCAAATCAGAGTCCAATAAATAGTCATAATTACTATAAAAAGCGGTTGAATTTAGGAATAATTTTGAGCTAAAAACGTGGTTCCATCGAGCGGATAAAGTGCTGTTTCCCCAGTTAAAACCGAAGTCATTTCCAAAAACATCACGTCCAAAATAACCCGATAAAAAGACGGTATTATTTTGGTTAATATTATAGTTTACTTTCGCCGTTAAATCATAAAAATTGAATTGTGTATTGGCGTTATTACCCGTTAAAAAAGGTTTTGCCAGTATATCTGCATACGAACGACGAGCCGCCACAATGAACGAGGCTTTGTCTTTCACGATGGGAGCTTCAATAGATAATCTACTAAAAATCAAACCAATACCGCCATTTATTTCTAATTGCTTAGCATTTCCCTCCTTCATTCTTACATCCAAAATCGAAGAAGCACGACCACCATAATTGGCAGGAATACCACCCTTGATAAGTTTCACATCTTTCACCGCATCGGGATTAAAGATGGAGAAAAAGCCAAAAAGATGGGATGAATTATACACGGGAGCTTCGTCCATTAACACTAAATTTTGGTCCACTGCACCACCCCGAACATTGAATCCTGTGGCTCCTTCACCCACGGTTGAAACCCCAGGTAATAGTTGTATCACCCGTACTAAATCAACTTCGCCCAAAAGTGCAGGAATTTTTTTGATGGTTTTCATATCCACCTTATTGACTGACATTTCGATTGCCTTCACATTATCGTCTTCTCGCTTGCCACTCACCACAACCTCCGCTAATTCCTGACCATCTTCTTGTACTTCCAAATTGAGGGTTACGTTTTGGTCATGCAATTTTAATTCTCGAATTGATTTACGATAATTTACCGAAGTGATAATTAATGTGTAATTACCTTTTGGTAAAGTCAAGGAATAAAATCCGTAAGTATTAGTAGTAGTTCCCGTGAGAAGCTCTTTGACAAAAACGGATGCTCCGATAAGCCCTTCACCGTTTTTGTTGTCTTTTACATAGCCACTTACTGTCAATTTTTCATTTTGAGCGAATAAACTCACGGGAAAAAATAAAAGTAACAGCAATGATTTTCTAATAGAATTAAGCATAATTATTGTTGAAATAGTTTAAAAAGATTCTTTGTTCAATGATATTTACATAAAACGATAAAACAGGATATTTAGTTACTAATTCACCCCTATTTTTCGACGATTCACAGAAATTTAATATTTAAATAATTGATTATCAGATTATTGAAAATTATAATTATGTAGAATTTTATAATTAGTGTTGTCTTGAGACGATATCTTATTTTTGGTTTACATTTGAATAGTACAAATTTAATAGATGGTTAAAAAGTATGATGTTTTATTTGATGAACGGTTTATTTCGTTTTGTTTGACCGTTAAAATTTAAGTTACCCCTATACAATTGATAAGATTTAAAAATCAATTTACAAATCCAAATTCGCTAATTTATTTGCTTTTCAAATCTAATACAAAATGGAGATTTTATAAACGAAGTATGAAATATAATGGACAAAATAACTTTGAAGTGGACAAGTATTAATTCTAAAATTGGTGATTTTAATTCTGTGGGAATGTATTTGATGAATATTTTAAATTATTTTATTATTTCAGTATTATATTGCCGAATGCTATTTTTTAATTCAAAATACATTTATAACTTTGTGCCATAATCAGCAACATAATTCAATTAGGCATGAATCTTGAACAGTTAGGAAATATTATTCGTGAAAGAAGGAATGAACTCTCGTGGAGTCAAGAAATTCTTAGTAATAGAAGTGATGTCGCCATCAAAACAATTCATTCCGTTGAATTAGGGAAAGCTAACCCTTCTGTGAAAACATTAGAAAAAATTTTAGAAAATTTAGGGTTGGAGATGATTGTGGTAAATAGGAAAGTTTAGTTTTATTGAAAGTAATTTTTAGTGTCAATTTTCAAGTAACAAATAAAAATTAAGTATCTGTATTTACAGATAAAATTAAAAAAAAACCATGGAACAAGCCATTAGCTACGAAAGAATTCCAACCAGTATTTATGCAGATTCTGACGCTGCTTCACGGGCAATTGCCCACGAAATTGCTGCCATTATCCGCAAACGAGCATCCGAAGAGAAACCCGCTGTGTTGGGTCTGGCAACGGGTTCTTCGCCTAAAAAGGTCTATTCTGAACTTATCAGAATGCACCGTGAAGAAGGTTTGAGCTTTCAGAATGTCGTAACTTACAACCTTGACGAATACTATCCAATGGAGCCAGATGCTGTGCAGAGTTACGTGCGGTTTATGCGTGAACAACTCTTTGACCACGTGGATATTCCGGCGGGAAATTGGCATTTGCCCGATGGAACATTGCCTTTGGATAAATTGGCGGAGTTTTGTAAAGATTACGAAGCCCAAATTGAACGCTATGGTGGCTTAGATTTTCAGTTATTAGGAATTGGACGAAATGGACACATTGGTTTTAATGAACCAGGTTCGCTCGTAAATTCTCGTACTCGCTTAATGACTCTCGATTTAAATACGCAAATTGATGCGGCAGGAGATTTTGGTGGCTTAGCGAAAGTCTCTAAAAAGGCCATTACAATGGGCGTTCAGAAAATCATGGAAGCCAAAAGAGTGGTGCTGTGTGCATGGGGAGAACATAAAGCAACCAATGTTGCCCGTGCCGTGGAGGGTTCAGTAACTTCGGATGTACCTGCTTCTTATCTGCAATTACACGAAAATGCTTCCTTTATTATTGATACTTCAGCGGCAGCTCAATTAACTCGCATGCGCACACCGTGGATGGTTGATGCTGTAACTTGGGACCGACCAATGATCAAAAAAGCGGTAACTTATTTAGCTTTAACCGTAAAAAAACCAGTCCTCAAATTGACCAGTTCGGATTATAATGAAAACGGACTTTCAGACCTTTTGGCCCTCTACGGTCAAGCCTATGACATTAATATTGAGGTATTTAATTATTTGCAACACACCATTACGGGATGGCCAGGAGGCAAGCCCAATGCCGATGATTCTAACCGTCCAGAAAGAGCCTATCCTGCCAAGAAGAAAGTTGTCCTTTTTAGTCCGCATCCCGACGATGATATTATTTCGATGGGAGGAACGTTCCAAAGATTAGTTGATCAAGGGCATGATGTCCACGTCGTGTATCAAACTTCGGGAAATATTGCCGTGGCGGATGATGAAGCCTTACGTTTTGCGGAGTTTGTGGTTGATTTTAACGAAAAATTTGATGCAAATAATCCAAAAGCCAATCGGATATATAAGGAAGCCGCTAAGTTTTTGAAAGCTAAGAAAGATTCAGAAATTGATACGGATGAAGTACGCTACATTAAAGGCTTAATCAGAAGAGGAGAGGCAAAAAATACATGTCGCTACGTAGGAATCAAAAAGGAAAATATGCACTTTTTGGATATGCCTTTTTATGAAACGGGAACGATTCAGAAAAATCCGCTTGGGCAAAAAGATGTGGATATTGTAATGGAAAAAATTGATGAAATTCAACCGCATCAAATTTATGCCGCTGGCGATTTAGCCGATCCACACGGAACGCATAAAGTATGTTTAGACGCAATCATGGAGGCAGTTCAGAAGTTACGCCACCGTGAATACATGAATAATTGTTGGGTTTGGTTGTATAAAGGTGCGTGGCAAGAATGGGATATTGACCAAATAGAAATGGCCGTTCCGATGTCGCCCGACCAAGTTTTGAAGAAAAGATACGGTATTTTTAAACACCAATCACAGAAAGACGGCGTGCCATTTCAAGGAACGGATGCCCGTGAATTTTGGCAACGTGCCGAGGATAGAAACAGCAATACGGCCAATTTATACAATGCTTTGGGCCTTGCAGAATACCAAGCAATGGAAGCATTTGTGAGATGGCGGTTTTGATTAATATTGCGTTATAAATTATTATATTTGCCAATGCCTCAAAGCATTGGCATTTTTTATTCAAGACCCATTCAAGCAATGAAAAAAAACTTTTCTCAAATATTAGCCTTTTTGTCAGTGATGATAATCTGTCTCACATATTTTTCAGTAACCGCTCAACTCACCACGCCATCCGACGGTGGAAATGCAAAAGCGACAGTCTCGGAATATATCGGATTGACAGAAGTAAAAATTTCCTATAACCGCCCCGGTGTAAAAGGTCGAGAAGGGAAAATCTATGGTACATCCATCGCCCATTACGGCTTTGTTGACCAACATTTTGGGTTTAGCAAATCGGCTCCGTGGCGTGCTGGAGCCAACGAAAATACGACTATCAGTGTAAATAAAGACGTTAAAATTGAAGGAAAAACCCTTCCTGCGGGAAAATATGGCCTATTTATGGATTTATCCGAAGATGAAACGACCGTTATTTTCTCAAAAAATTCAGATTCATGGGGAAGTTTTTATTACGAACCTAAAGAAGATGTTTTGCGAGTAACGGTAAAACAATTGAAAGACCAACCCTTAGTGGAAAGGTTGAAATTTGAGTTCTCCGATCAAACAGAATCATCGGCGGTTTTATCGCTCTTATGGGAAAAATGGAAAATTCCGATGAAAATAGAAGTGGATTTGGTGAACAACCAATTAAATACTTTCAGAGAAGAACTTAGAAGTGACAAAGGTTTTACGTATTTGGCTTTTGTACAAGCCGCAAATTATTGTTTGGCTAAAATTGTAAATTTAGAAGAAGGTTTATTTTGGGCGGATAAAGCGATTTCTGAAACGTATATTGGCACGAGTAATTTTACAACGTTGAGTTTAAAATCTCAATTTTTGGAGAAATTAGGAAAAACCGCAGAAGCCAAAGAATTGATGAAAAAAGCTTTGCCTTTGGGAACCGCCATGGAATTGCATTTGTACGGAAGGAAATTATTGCAAGCAAAAAACAACGCTGAAGCTTTAGAGATTTTCAAGTTGAATGAAAGCAAATATCCCAACGATTTTCTGCCAAAAATGGGTATGGCAAGGGCCTTATCAGCATTAGGAAAATATCAAGATGCTTTGAAATACGCAAAATCATCGTTAGCACTGGTTTCAGATAATGCTCCAGAAAAAGTGAAATTAGAAGAAATGATTACGAAATTATCGCAAGGGAAAGAGGTGAATTAATGTTTTTTAGCCCGTCAGTGGTTCGAGTGCCATTATATTAGCACATTGAAATTACCTTCACTAACAAAAGGTAATCCCAAACCTAATTAAAATAGATTCTATTTCTCTTTTAAAGGATAATCTTGCAATTTGGAAAACGTAAATCCTGATTTTTGAAGCGCTGGCACAATTTCTTTCATTGCTTCGAAAGTATTCCAACTCGGGCGATTGAAGTGCATAATTACAATAGCACCGGGTTTTACATTTTTCAACACGCTATTAACGATGATTGATTTTGGAATATTAGCCATAGCGTCATTAGAAAGTACGTCAAAACTGATTACGGTAATGCCCAATTGTTTGGCAATTTTTGCGCAGGCTTCATCCGTATAGGCAGTTGCGGAGCGGTAGAAAGTAGGTCTTCTACCCGTAATTTTTTCAATTTTCTCGGCATTGGCTTCTATTTCATCAATGGCATCGGGAATGTCTTTTGTTCCGTGAATTCCATACTCACTTTCACCATCTACCGAACAAGGTTGATGATTAAAACCATGATTTTCTATTTCAAAATTTGGGTCTTTTGACAGTTTTACGAAGGTGGAATAATTGGCATCAATCCATTTTCCTGTCACAAAAAGGGTAGCAGGAATTCGTTGTTTTCTTAGAAAATTAATCAATTCTGCATCGTAACCATTGGCATTTTTGCCCCCGCAGGCATCAAAAGTAAAAGCGATAATTTTATTGCTGGTTACTAAATCTTCATCCACTCCTTTCACAAATTCCCCCCAATGGCCCGGTTGGGAATGAGCAAATTGATGGGAAACTTTTTGCTTCAAAGCATTGTATTGAGGATTCTGATAGAGATTTTCGATGAAATTCTTATTTGGATAAAGATTTGTTTGACCGTAAATATGACAATAAAATAGAAAAAATAATATGGTTGTGGTTATTCTAAACATGAGTTATTTTTTGGTTGATTCTTTAATTATTTTTAGCTCTTTCATTAACATATCCATTTTTTCGTGGAGCATGGCAATTTCTAATTCGCTGCGTAAATTTACTTGATACGCATGGTTGGCTCGCTCACGGTCTTTAAACGATTGGCGATTTTGACTCATCATAATTACGGGCGCTTGCAAGGCGGCAATGAACGACAACGCCAAGTTCAACAGAATGAAAGGATAGGGATCAAAACCGTGTTCGTGGAAATAAAAAACGTTGATAGCCATCCACGAAGCCAAAAAAGTGATGAATAATATGATGAATTTCCAGCTACCCCCAAATTCGGCAATTCTGTCGGCTACTCGTTCGCCAAAAGTAGTTTGAAGTTCGATTTCTTCTTCGGTATCTTCCGCTAAAATATCGCCTGAACGCAATGAATCAATTACTTCTTGTTCAAGTTCATTCAAATCTCCCAATTTTTTATAGAGAGATTCTTCAATTAAATCAGTTTCGTTTTCGTAAGAATTTTGATTGATTATTTCATTCATAACAATTGGTCGGTTTTCATTTCTAATATTAAGAATCATAAAGTTTTCAAGTACTCAATTAAATTTGTTCGCTCTGAAGCCGACAATTTATCACCGTAAATATGCCCCTGATTTCCGTAGCCGTTAATGGAAGCATCGTAGGTTTGATTATCGATTTTTGTGGTTAAAGTAACATAATTCCAACCCATTTTCTTATTGTCATAATCATCCGACTTGAAGGTTCTTTTCCAAATTTTTGGTCTTTGTGAACTGTTCAAAAGGTCTTCTAAAGTAGGTACAGAGCCATTATGCAAGTAGGGAGCCGTTGCCCAAACGCCATCCAAAGGTGGAGCGATATATCCTTTTTTTGCCACTAATTTTGCCGCAAAAGGTTCTTTGCTAAACCAACTCGAATTATACCATTCCAATAATTGTGGATAGGCAAAATTTGTCGAAACTAAGGCGGGGTCAGTACCGATGCTTTCTAAGGAAACTAACAAATTTGGGTAGTCATTTTTGTTATTCGATGAACCATGACAACGGCTACAATTAACTTCGTAAATCGCTTTGCCTTCGGTTACTTTTTGTGGGTCAATCGTGCCTTTATAAGTAGGCGAAGGAAGTGATTTTATGTAGGCCAACACATCGGGAAATCGTTGGTCAATTTTTCGAGCTTGGGAAGAATCCTGTAAAGAAACCAAACTCGAAGCCATCATAATTCGGGCAAAATCACCCGTGCCAACGCCCGTGTAAAATAGGGTATTTTTCTTTTTCAGCAACCACCAAGCGGGAACATCCGTGGGAATAACCTCTTTTGGAATGCCCCAAGGGTCATTTTCACGCCACGTTAAATCGGTTGGATTTCGGTGAGATGCCAAAATTGCGGCATATTTATCGGCAGGATTTACGCCTTGCGTTGCGGTAATCGTGAGCGGACTAATAGCTTGGAAACCTCTTTTATACGGAATAAAAGCTTGATATTCGGGGGAAGTTAAACTGTAATTACTCTTCAAAACCAAATCCAATAAGTTGAGCGTTGCACTTTGGTCATTTGAAAAATCGAAATCTGCATTTCCCAAACCCATCACGAACTCATTGTTGATATAACTGGCGTGGCAATTCAAACAATTGGCACCAACCGCACGGGTATTGTTTGAGGTTGTCGTTACGGTATATTGATATCCAACTTTGGCATTATCACCCTGACGTTTTAAAATATTAGCGGTATTTTCACCTCTCAACGAAAACCATGAACTAAAAGGAACTCCACCATCCACGTAGTTTCCATTCACCAAATAATCAAAGCCTTTGTCGGCATTTCCACCCCGTTGCGTGGAGGCAGGAAGAACTTCGGTTAGTTCAACAGCTGACTGAGGTTCAGCAGTTTGTGCAGTATTTTTACACGAAATAATTCCTGAAATTAGAGAAACTAAAATAAGATATTGAATCTGGGTGTAAGCTTTCATTTTTAGAAGATTTTGGAATTAATTATCAATAGTACTATTTGGAATTAGTATATGTTTATAATTTGTGTAATCTTCTGATTAATAGTGGATTACAATACTAACCCCAGCTTATTAATGGAGTTTTATTTATGGAAATAATCTCAAATCTCAGAAATTTAAAATATCAAAACCACCGTTCCACCAATAATCAATAAAGCGCCCACGATGGTTTTTGCGGTTAATTCTTCGCCCAAAAATAAAAATGATAATAAAATAGTCAATGCTACGCTCAATTTATCGACGGGGGCAACTTGGGAAACTTTTCCAATTTGTAAAGCCTTGAAGTAAAATACCCAAGACAAACCCGTGGCAATGCCCGAAATGACTAAAAACGTAACATTTTGTTTCGATAAAGTTGCTATTCCTTTTTGCTCGCCCCTTGCCAATACAATTCCCCAAGCCACCATCAAAATAATGACGGTACGGATGGCAGTGGCTAAATTTGAATTAACACCTATGATACCAATTTTTGCAAAAATGGCCGTTAAAGAGGCAAAAAGCGCTGAAAGAAGAGCATATAACCACCACATATTTTTTGGTTTTTAGAGATGAAATACAAATATGTCATTTTTAATAACAATATCACTTCAAAAGCTCAAAAAGGCTCAAGTGTAATTTTCACTTGAGCCTTTTTATGAAATTATCTATTAATGGCGACCGCCGTGTCCTCCACCGCCTCCGTGAAATCCACCGCCACCAAATCCGCCACTACCGAATCCGCTGCTACCTCTATTTCCACCAAAAGAATTATTGCCATAAGAACGATTACTTCCACCATTATTTTGGTAAACTTGACCCCCTCGGTTGAATTGGTAATTTCCGCTACTCATCCGATTATTCATCCCGTTATTATAGCCCATTGTTCTATTATTTCCGTAGGTATTGTGATTAAAATAACCGCCAAATTGACGGGATAGAGTAGGATAACGATAATAATAACCCGTATTGAACCAATTAGAAAATCCATAATAGGGTAAACCATATCCGAAATACCCGCCCCCAAAACCTAAACCTAAACCCATATTGTAGCCATACGCCCCAGGATACCACATTGGCGAACCGTACCATGATGGATAACCAAACCAATAAGAATACGGATTAGCATAATAATTCTGATTATTCCAATTGTTGCCGTATTGATTGCGATTATTATAACCATTCGCATTAGCATAATCCTTCACGGCTTGGTTAAATTCTTGTTGAGCCTGAGGATTTTCAGCTAATTGCTTTCTGAAATTGGCCATTTCAGTCTCATTTTTCAAGGTCAAACTATCGTGCAAAGTGGATAAATCGGTAGCTACTTGCGCTGGATTATCTTTATATTTTTGACCTAATTTTGCCGTAAGTTCAATGTTATTGGTTAATAAAGTTAAAACATCGGGCATCGTAGCCAACTTTTGAAACGCATCTTTAGTCGTCTGGTCAAGGTCTTGAATTGATTTCTCAAAATCTTGTTGCGCCGATGTCTGCACATTATCTATCTGTACGAGGTCTTGCTTTTCATTATTATACAATTTCCAAGCGGCTGTTTGCAAATCTTCATCTTGATTTGGTAACAATTTATAAATATCTTCCTTGTCTTCATTATTGGGCAAAGTTGCCAACGTATGAATCAAATTGGGATATCTGGTCAAAGTATAAAACCATCCTTGTTTCGTCTGACGAAAACCACTAATCATATCTTGAAATGAAGACGAAACTTGATTTTGTCTGTTCTGCAATTGCGTTAAATTTTGTGGATATTGACTCGCTAATAAAGCCGCTTGTCGCACATCTGCGTTGTAGGTCGCAATGGCATTATTCATTCCTTGTTCAGTTTCAAGTTGGTTTGTTTGACCCACAACTAAGAAATTTGAGCAAGCTAAAACAATCAATAATAAAACTCCACGAAGGCTAAACAACCATTGTTTAGCTGAAAAAACCATGTTCTTTTTCATGACTTTATTTTTTTAATGGTTAAAAACTACTGAGAAATACACTGAATACGATGTATTTAATGCTAAAAAGACGAAAAGATGGATTTTGGCTTGAATTGTCTAAAATTTAAGCATTTAGCTAAAGAAGATTTTCCAGCAATGGAAAAAAATGAAGAGATGGGTAAATCTATGAAAAGGAGTGGTGATTTTTTGAAGGACAATTTGGGTAAACTGTTTTTTTATGAAACCAAAATCAAAATAGTTAGATTTTGGACGATCAATCAACGATAAATTATTAAAAATTTTAGCGTTTTCAGAAATCTCATTATCCTCAAAAATGAAGGATTCGCCAGAATTAACATGATGCGAATAAGGATTCACAACACGAGTATGCGTACTGCTGATATGTACGTTAGCCGACTGAGCAGGCAATACTTTTGAGGTCAGTAAAGTACCGACGAAAAGTAATATTTTGAATATGTCATTTAGTTTTAACATTGCTCATGAAAGTTCTACAACCTTTGATATATAAACGAATGTATTGAAAATTTGGTTTGTTAAATAGTCTTAAAATTTGAAATTAAGATGGAATTATTTATCATTTATCGCAACTACAAAATTACTGTTAAAATAAAGCAAAAATAACCGCTAACAGGGCAAATAGCCGCTGTTAGCGGTTATTACATTTTAAAATTATCGTATTCTAATGATTAATCAAATCGAAATACTTACGATAAAAACGTTCAAAAATTAATGGGAAAATGAAGAGCGTTAAAATCGTTGCACCAATCAATCCACCAATTACCACAATGGCCAATGGTTTCTGAGATTCCGAGCCAATTCCTGAAGAAATAGCAGCGGGTAGCATCCCGAAAATACCCATAAAAGCAGTCATCGTAACGGGGCGAACTCTTGATTTAACTCCCTCAATAACAGCGGTTTGTAGGGTCATTTTCTTTTTGATATTATCTTTAAAAACCTCAATCATAATCACACCATTCTGAATACAAATACCAAATAAAGCGATAAAACCAATCCCAGCCGAAATACTGAAATTTGTACCCGTAACCAACAAAGCCAAAGAGCCACCAATAATCGCAAATGGCACGTTGGTAAACACTAATCCTGCATCTTTCAAATTACCAAAAAGAAGGTACAGAATAAAGAAAATGGCAATCATGGAAAGCGGTACAATTTGAGCAAGACGTTTTGATGCCCGTTGTTGATTCTCAAAATCCCCTTTCCATTTCATTTCATACCCTTTTGGTAATGAAGGAATTACTCGCATTACACCCGCTTGCGCTTCGGCAATGGTGCTACCCATATCACGCCCACGAACTGAGAATTTTACAGCGGTAAAACGTCTGGCGTTTTCTCTGAAAATTAAACTTGGACCTGTTAAAGATTTGATCATCGCTATTTCTTTAATCGGAATTTTTGTTCCATTCATCGTAGGAATCATCAAATTACCAATTTCCACTTCTGATTTTCTGTATGGTTGTTGGAAACGAACTCGAATATCAAATTTACGTTCACCTTCAAATAATTGACTGGCCGTTTGTCCCCCAATGGCCATTGAAACTACGGCATCGGCATCGGCAGTTTGCACGCCGTACAAATCCATTTTTTGTTGATTAAGTTCGATTCTGAGTTCGGGTTGCCCTAAATTTTTAATAATTCCCAAATCCTCAATTCCTCTTACTTTTCTCAAAACGCCATATACTTTCTGTGCATCTTTTTCTAAAACATCAAAATCAGTTCCGTATATTTTTACGGCAATTGAGCCTTTTACGCCCGAAACTGCCTCTTCGACATTATCCATAATCGGTTGTGAAAATCCGAAGCTAATCCCTTGAAAAACTGACAATTTCTTTTCCATTTGATTCACCAATTCTGCTTTCGATAAGCCACTTTTCCATTCTTTTTGTGGGTAAATATCCACAAAAAATTCTACGTTATAAAACCCTGTTGGGTCAGTACCATCATTGGGACGGCCCGCCTGAGAAAGCACTTTTCTCACCTCGGGATAACCCTCAAAAACCTTTCGCATTTGGTTGGCATAACGCACAGATTCATCCAAACTAATACTTCTTGGCATATTGGCACGGACGTAAATTGAGCCTTCATTGAGTTGGGGTAAAAACTCCGTTCCGTGTAAAGAAAGCGTCCAAAAACCAACGATTGTGAAGATAATGGTGGCAATAAAAGTCTGTGATTTATGACCAAAACAGTAATAAAAGAACATCATCGAATACTTCAAAATGGCATTCACAAAGAAGTTAGATTTCTCTTTTACGTTTTTATTCATCATCATACTCACAAGTACAGGCACAAGTGTGAGCGTAAAAATTAAGGCTCCCACCAATGCCGAACCAAGTGTCCAAGCCAAGGGTGTAAACATTTTTCCTTCTACTTTCTGGAAAGCAAAAATGGGCAATAACGCTACCAAAATGATAATTTTAGAAGTAAAGATGGCTTTTCCCATGCTTGACCCCGTACGGCGAATCATCGAAAGTTTGGCTAAACCATTGAATCTTTCCATACCAACTTCGTGGGCTTTTTCTGCCAAAACTACCATCAACCCTTCTACGACAACCACCGTTCCATCAATGATAATTCCAAAATCAACGGCTCCTAAAGAAAGTAAATTCACATTCATGCCCAATAATTTTAGGCAAGTAAAAGCAAACAGAAGCGACATGGGAATAATCATTGAAACAATCAATGAAGCCCGCCAATCTGCTAAGAAAACAAGTACGATCAAGGTTACTAAAACAATTCCTTCGATAAGGTTATGCGTAACGGTTTCGATACAAAAATCTAACAAAGTTTGGCGGTTATAAAACTCCTTGATTTTTACGCCTTCGGGAAGAATTTTTGTGTTCAATTCTTCTACTTTATTGTTCAAACTTTGAATAACTTCCGATGGATTTTCTCCCTTCCGCATCACCACAATTCCCTCAACGGCATCCGAATTATTATCCCGCCCAACTTGTCCTAATTTTGGCAAAGCTGACTCAGAAACCGTAGCAACCGTTTTTACGTAAACAGGCACACCATTGATGTTCTGAACCAAGATATTTTCGATGTCATGAATGTTGGTCAATAAGCCAATGCCACGGACTACATACGCCTGATTATTTTTGGTAATTACATCACCGCCTACGTTAATATTTGATTTTTGAACGGCTTGAAAAACGTCTAAAGGTGTAATGTTATAGTCTTGAAGGAGATTTGGATTAACGCTTAATTCATACGTTTTTACTTCCCCGCCAAAACTCACAACGTCTGCTACGCCAGGTACGGAGTGAATATTACGATCAATTACCCAATCCTGAATTTCCTTTAACTTTCTGGCTGACATTGTTTTAGATTCCAATGTGTACCTAAAAATTTCGCCCGTTGGGCCATAAGGCGGTTGAATATCGGGTTCAACACCATCTGGCAAATCAATGCCTTGCAACGCATTATTAATTTGCATTCTGGCAAAATTATTATCCACGCCATCATCAAACATAATGTTCACCACCGACAAACCGAATAGCGTCGTAGAACGAACCGAAGTTTTTTTCTGAACGCCATTCATCGAAATTTCGAGAGGTGCGGTTACGAATTTTTCAATCTCCTCGGCACTTCTGCCTTGCCACTGTGTGATAATGGTTACTTGTGTATTGGTTACATCTGGAAAAGCATCAATGGGGGTGTTCATAAAACTCAAAACACCACTAACCACAATGAGCGCCGTGAAAAAGAATACGGCAAATTTATATTTAAGGGAAAGTCCCAATAGTTTTTTCATGATTAATGAATGACTACAAGCTGTATGCTCTAAGCAAAAAACTTACTTGCCAATATTTAATTTTGGAATAATCTTTAATTTTGAAAACGGCATATTGCATAAAGCATATCGCTTAAAGCAAAATTTAATTATTCAACGCATTATAAATCATCAATTGATTTTTCAACATTACTTGCTCTCCTTCTTGTAAACCACTGAAAATAAATGATTTACCATTGGTTGTTTGGGCAATTTGAACCTCTCGAGCAGCTACATTTTTAGCATCTTTATAAACCACTACGAAGCTTTTATTCTTATCAAATATTACCGCTTCGGCGGGAATAGATACCAATTTTTTGTTCTGGTTAAAGTTCACGGTGATTTGGGCGAACATCTCTGGTTTCAATTGATTTCCTGGATTTTTGAGATTAATTCTAACCTTCATCGTCCGAGTTTGTGGGTCGAGAACATTGCTAATTTTGTCAATTTTACTCGAGAAAACTTTGTCGGGATAAGCAATTAAACTTACTTGGACAGGGTAACCCAATTTCACTTTGGCAATATCTGATTCGTACACGTTGGCAATTACTTGTACTTCCGATAAATCTGCAATGGTAAAAAATGCACCCGTTTCGCCTTCGTGATAGGCCATTTTATCTGAAATAGCCGAATTTTTATCCACGATATATCCAGAAATAGGCGATTTTAAGGTGTAAAAAGAATTCTTCACCCCATAAATTCCTGATACTTCATTGGCACGATTTAAGGCTCCTTTAAATTTTGTTATTTCGTTTTGGGCGAGCAAAACATCTTTTTCCGTTGCCAACCCCGATTTGAATAAATCTTGCTGAACTTGTAGGTTTTTTTGAGCTGAAACCAAATCAGTTTTTGAGCTAATGGTCTGGTTTTCAATATCTGCTACGTCTGTACTATGCACAATGGCGAGTTGTTGCCCTTTCTGTACATAATCACCAAGATTAGCCGACAATTTTTCAATAATACCATCAACTAATGGCGAAACTTTCACTTGACGTGACTCAAAGGGTTCAACTTTACCCGTTAAAATCAAAGAATTTTCAACGTTTTCAGCTATTGCTGGAGCAATTGATAACTCACTTTTGGAGTGGTCTGAAAGTTCTAATTTTTGATTTTCTTCCTGCTTATTTTCCACTTTTTTTGAACAAGCGCTAAGGCTTATCATGAAAGAAATTACAAGGATTAATTGTATGGTTTTCATATTTTGGGGGCTTTAAGTTGTGGGTAATCAGCCTTGAGCTTTCAGCGAGTTTAAAGTGTTATTTTAATCGTTATTTGATTTAATGGCACAGCTGGTGGCTCAACGCTGACGGCTATATCACCTTTTTCCCAACCACAAAATTCAAATTCTCGAATGCTTGAATTCTATTGTTTTGAAGGGTATTTAATTGGCTCACCGTATTTTTATATGACTCTAAAAAGTCAGTAAATTCGATGAGCGTTAGGTTCCTTTTTTGATAATTTTCTAAAACACCAGCAATCAATTTCTCAAAATCCGTTTGGAATTTTTTGTCTATTTTTCGGAACAATCTTTCGTTTTCTTGTGCTTTCGTAAAAGCTTGCAAAACTTCATTTTCCAATTGATTTTGAGTCTGAGCAAAATACTGCTTATTTGCCTCAATTTGGTTCTCGGCAATCTTGATATTTCCTTGATTTTTATTGAAGAAGGGCAATGCCATCGACACCGTTAAAGCATGATAATTATTGACGTAGCTACCCGCACGGTCATAACTATAGCCCACCGTAATATCTGGTTTTGCCAAGGCTTTTTGCAAATTCAAATTAGCCACAGCGTATTGTGTATTGGCTTCTTGCACCTTTAAATCAGGACGATTTTGGGTTGCATTTCCAATCAAATCTGCCAAATTCAAACCCGTAGTATTTAGATTTTCTATTTGCGTATCATCCACCAGAGGTTCCAGCATCGTAGTGGTTCGATCAGCTAATAAAACTTTAATAATTGCTTGATTATCAGTGATTTGATTAATAATACTACTGGCTTCACCTTCCAAAGTTATCAAGAAAGATTGGAGCCTAATCAACTCTTTTTGGGGAACATTTCCTTTCTGAACTTGCTCTTGGTAGGCACTTACTAAACCAGTAATTTTTTGAATTTCCTGATTATACATCATCAGCGTTTTTTCTAAATAATGAATTTGATAAAAACTGCTTCTTAACTGAAAAAGTAACTCTCTGATGATTTCCGAGAACTGATATTGCGATATTTCAACGCCCGCTTTGGCAAGGGCAATTTGCTTATTTCGCTTTCCAGCCACTTGAATTAATTGCTGAATCTGAATGGCTCGTTGGCCAAATGCTCCGATGGGCGCATCGTTGGCAATGGTCGGTTCTGTTATAATGGTTTGTTCCAAATTTACCGTTGGATTGGGTAATAAACTTGCTTGAATAATGGCAGCTTTTGAGGCTTCGATACCATATTTCTGAGCCAGTAAAAGGAAGTTTTTTTGCGAAAATTGTTGCTCGGCATCAAGCAGAGACAATTTAAGCGTATCTGCCCTTTGAGCATAAACGCTTTGATGTAGTAGCAAAACGCCACTAATCAATACCAATAAAGTTTTCATGAATTTTTAAGCTAAATAATGAAGTATGTCTCTTTTACGACCTGTAAGAAAATTATCCGTAGAAATATAGACAACAACTCGTATCTGGAGAAAGTAAATTTTAAATCAAGAAAGTGCAATTCAGTACGTGAATTTTCTGATTTAAGGCAATTTTGAAGGAGTAATTTTTAGGAGTAAAATGTAGTGATTGACTAATAATGTTGAAATCAAATATATCAATCGTTGGAGTAGTAAAGTTGAAATCTGCATGAATTTCATCAGGATTTTCATCATTTTCAATTTCTTCAACAAATTCACCAACAATAAAAAGGGGTATTTTTTTGTAATTTTCTTGTAAACTTGTAACAGTAGATAATAAATGTAGTTGTTTGGGCGAAGAAAAGGCATTATTTCCCTTCGCTATCCCGCACGATAGCATTAGTATTAGGAAATATTTTTGGAAGCCAGAGAAATTCATTTCTACTATTTTTGTTCTACTATTCTTTAAGAAAGATAATTGGTGTTGCAATATTACATTAAATATTTAAATTGTGCTATGTTTTTAAGTATTTTTAACAAAATTTCATGGAATAATTATGATTTATTTATTTTAAAAAAGCCTTGATAAACTTATAATTTTTATCAAGGCTTTTTTTAGTCAATCGAACTATCAGAAATTTCTTCTTTCGTATGAAATTCGTACCTAAAGATCTCATCTATTTTTGAATGTGCTTCGATATTGATAACTTCTTTGATAATGCCCGTTTTCATATCAAAAACCCATCCGTGAAGATGTGGCAAGTCTCGATTCGACCAAGCTCTTTGAACTATCGTAGTTTTGGACAAATTTTTCACTTGTTCTTCCACATTCAATTCTACCAATCTATCAAATCTTTGGGTTTCGTCTGATACATTATTGAGTTCATAATTGTGTTTATCATAAACCTCTTTGATATTCCTCAACCACTTATTAATGAGTCCCAAATCGGAACTTCCCATCGCTGCTTTTACGCCACCGCAACCGTAATGTCCACATACAATTACGTGTTTTACTTTCAAGACCTCAACGGCATATTGCAAAACAGAAAGCAAATTAATGTCAGTGTGAACCACCAAATTGGCTACATTTCTATGCACAAAAACCTCTCCAGGTTGCGTATTAGTTACTTCTTCGGCAGGTACACGACTATCGGCACAGCCAATCCAGAGGAATAAAGGTTTTTGGTCTTTGGATAGATTTTTAAAATATTCTTCATCTAATTCCAATTTTTCCTTCGCCCATGCTTTGTTGGCTAATAATAATTTACTGTATTCTTTCATATTATTTTTCGTTTAAATGGCCTCATTATCTTCAAACTGATTGATACTTTCTTTATTATTTTTATTTACATTTTTGAATTCTATATCAATATTTCTCAGTTTTGCATTCTTCTTAAATTCCAAAAGGATGCTAAAAATATCATGGTCGATAAATTTGGCTTTTGTACCATCAATGAAAACTTCATCACCTTCTTTTAAATCAATAATAATTTCTTTTATCTGCGATTTGTTCATGAAATAAATATCCTTATTCAAATTAATTAGAATGTTATTTCCTTCACGCACTGTAGTAATGGCATTTCTAAAATTAGTGCGTAACACAAACAAAATTCCGACCAATGAACCTACCATAATTCCCCATAACAAATCCTTAAACACCACCACAATAATGGTAACCATAAATGGAATAAACTGGTCCAATCCTTCCTTATATATTTTCTTAAATACTTGAGGATTAGATAGTTTATAGCCAACCATCAATAAAACCGCCGCCAAAGATGCTAAGGGAATCTTATTGAGAATTGAAGGAATGAAAAGGATGGAACACACCAATAAAACGCCATGAAATATAGCTGACATTCTGGTTTTTGCGCCCGAATATACGTTTGCAGAAGTACGAACAACTACCGATGTAACGGGCAATCCTCCTAAAAGCCCCGATAAAATATTACCAATTCCTTGCGCTTTAAGTTCTTTGTTGGCCGACGAAATTCTCTTCTCCGTATCAATACTATCCGCTGCTTCTAAGCTCAAAAGTGATTCTAAACTTGCTACAATTGCTAAGGTAATTGCTATTGTATATATTTTAGGATTCTCTAAAAAGCTGAAATTAGGAGAAATAAGCGTACTCGTAAAACTTCCAAGCGTTTTAAATAAAGGTACTGTAACCATGTGTATAGTTGAATTACCAAGATAATATTCAGGTTTATAAATGGTGTATATTTGATTCATAAAAATACCTAAAACCACTGCTGCCAACGAAGAAGGAAGTGCTTGAAAAAACTTGATTCCTTTTTCGCCAAATCTATTCCAAATAATCATCAATACTAAACAACAAATGGTGATATTGACGGCTCCGTAATTGAAATCAACGAATGAACGGATTAATTCTGTGATCGAATTCTGGCCGTCGGCTACTTGTTCAAATTCAAATTCGCCTTCATAGTCTTGGTCGTCACCCAAGGCGTGAGGAATTTGTTTTAGAATAATCACTAACCCAATGGCAACTAACATTCCTTTGATTACGCTATCTGGAAAAAATGCACTTAGCCTTCCACCCTTTAAATACCCAAAAATTATTTGCAAAACTCCTGCTAAAATAACGGCCACCAAAAAACCTTGATACGAGCCTAAATCTTTGATAGCAGTTGCTACGATGATGGTTAAACCCGCAGCTGGTCCACTGACGGAAATTTCAGAACCTGAAAAACTGCCGATAATTATCCCACCAATAATTCCAGCAATTAATCCTGAAAATAATGGAGCACCAGAAGCAAGGGCAATTCCCAAGCAAAGTGGAAGGGCAACAAGAAACACTGAAATACCTGATTTCCAGTCATTTCTAAAAAATGACTTTTGATAATATCGTAAGTTTTGCATCAATTGCGTTATTGAAACTGAATGGATTTTATCGTTCAATGATGTCATTCCGAAGAATAAGGGAACTACAAAATTGCTCAATAAATGATTTTAGAACAGGGTATGTGCTCCCTCGTTTTTCGGGATGACAAATCTGCATTATACTTATAGGAGTCAATTTACGCTCGTGGAGGAGGAATCAGGATTTCTTGAATGCTTTGGGGTAAAGCACTTTGTAGATATTGGAACGAAGATATCGACTGGAACTCTTGGGTGAAAAAATCGCTATGATGATAGAAATTGGTAAAATCATTTACTAAATATTCATCATCAAATTCAAATGTTTTACCTTCTAAATCATTGTCGGTATCTACTTCAATATCTAATGTTTGTTCAACAGATATTTTATTGATAAGTTTTAGCAAATAGTCATCACAGATATTTAAAGCTAATAAATGTATCATTAGCAAAAAACACAGCGTGTGACTTAATATATTGAAAACTTTCATCATTTCACAAAATTAAGCATAAAAAAATAACTCCCAAACGGTTCGAAAAGTTCGAGAGTTATCATACAAGGTTATTAGATTAATCAAACAATCTCTTCGTGTTTGGTTCTGTTGAAAATCCAGAAAATAATTGGAAAGACCAAGAGCGTTAGAATGGTAGCGGTAATCAAGCCTCCAATAATCACGATGGCTAAAGGTTTTTGAGATTCTGAGCCAATCCCCGTTGAAATGGCAGCGGGTAAAAGTCCAATGGAGGCCATCAAAGCGGTCATCACAACTGGCCGAGTACGCACTTTCACTGCCTCGGCAATGGCATCATTGAGGGTCATTTTGAATTTGATATTATTATGAAATTCAGAAATAAGAATTACCCCATTTTGAATACAAATTCCTAATAAAGCAATAAAACCTACGCCCGCTGATATGCCAAAATTCATACCCGTTACGTGCAAGGCTACAATGCCCCCAATGAGGGCAAAAGGCACGTTTGAAAGCACTAAAAGCGAATCTTTGATATTCCCAAACATGATGAAAAGTAGGACAAATATGCCAATTAAACTGATGGGAACCACTTGTCCAAGCCGTTTGGTGGCACGTACTTGATTCTCGAATTCGCCCGTCCAACCTACCGAGTATCCGGTTGGAAACTTTACATTTTTACTAACTCTTTCCTGTGCATCAGCAATTGTACTGCCCAAATCTCGGTCTCTTACTGAAAATTTTACACCAATAAAACGTTTAGTATTATCCCGATAAATAAAGGCTGGTCCCGTTATTTTATTCAATTGAGCAATTTCTTTTAAAGGAATTTTTGCTCCACTAATCGTAGGTACTTTGAGATTCATCACGTCATTTTCATTACTACGATACTGCGGTTGATAACGAACCCTAATGTCGAATTTCTTTTCAGCTTCGTATTTTTGAGTGGCGGTTTTTCCACCGATAGCCATCTCAATTACGGCTTGTGCATTGTCGGGTGTTACGCCATAAGCTGCCATTTTTTCACGGTCTAAAACCACGCTAATTTCGGGCTGACCTACATTTCGGAGAATACCAACATCTTTAATCCCTTCCACATTTTTGATTTGGGCAAGCACTTTATTTGCCAAATCGTCCAATTTTTCTAAATCATCCCCATAAACTTTTACTGCATTTGAGGCATTTATTCCAGCCACCGATTCTGCCACATTATCAATGATTGGTTGTGAATAATTATAGCCAATTCCCTGATATTTCTTCATTTTTTTGTCCATCTCTTCTACCAAACCATCCATCGTTAATTTACGTTTCCATTCTTCTTTTGGCTTTAGATTTACTTGCATCTGAACGTAATAAAATCCACTCGGGTCGGTACCATCATTACTTCTACCCACCTGAGAAAGCACGCCGTTTACTTCTGGAAAAGTTCGTAACTCTTTCCTTAAAGTTGCGGTCATTTTTACGGTTTCGGTCAGACTGGTACTCATGGGCATTTTTGCTTCCACCCATAAAGCTCCTTCGTTGAGTTGTGGTAGGAATTCCGTACCTAACAATCGAGCCGATAAAAACGATAATACTAAGATTACTAAGGAAACCACCAGTGAAAATACTTTATGTTTGAAAGTCCAGCCAAAGCCTTTTTCTACGATTCTATTCCAAAAATTTACGAAAGGATTATTGACTTCTTTTACGTTTTTGTTCAATAAAAGATGGGACATTACAGGCACCAACGTAAGCGTGAACAACAATGCTCCCATGAGCGCAAATCCAAGGGTGTAGGCCAATGGCGAGAACATTTTTCCTTCCACTTTTTGGAAAGAAAAAATCGGTAAGAGCGCCGTAATAATAATTAATTTTGAGAAGAAAATAGCTTTACCCATTTCAGCTCCCGTTTTCTTAATCATTGAACCTTTGGCAATTTTATTAAAAGCAGGCATTCCCATTTTATGGGCTTTATGGTCGAGGGCAACAAATAACCCTTCAACCATCACGACGGCTCCATCAATGATGATTCCGAAATCCACCGCTCCTAAGCTCAAAAGGTTAGCACTCATTCCTTTCAATTTCAAACAAAGAAAGGCAAACAATAATGATAATGGAATAATGATGGATACAATCAAGGTAGTTCGCCAGTCCGCCATGAATAAAAATACGATAACGGTTACCAAAATAATTCCCTCCAAAAGATTGTGCATAACCGTTCCTGTGGTATAATTCATCAGGTTATCACGGTCGTAGAATGTTTCCATTCGTACATCTTTCGGTAGAATTTTTGCGTGCAATTCTTCAATTTTCAGTTTCACTCTTTCCAACACTTCTTTGGGGTTTTCGCCTTTTCGCATTACCACAATTCCTTCTACGACGTCATCATTTCCGTTCAAACCTACCTGACCAACTCTTGGCATGGAGCTTTCTCGAACATCGGCTAAGTTTTTTACTAAAATCGGATTTCCGTCGGCATCATCCACGATAATATTTTCAATGTCTTGTATAGATTGAATCAAACCAATGCCTCGAACTACGTACGCTTGGCCATTCTTTTCAATCACATCGCCACCCACGTTCAAATTACTCTTGCTGGCGGCTTCAAAGACTTGCAAAGGCGTTAAATCATATTTTGACAAACGATTTGGGTCAACGCTGATTTCGTAGGTTTTCTCTTGTCCACCAAAAGCAACTAAATCCGCAACGCCTGGAACCGAACGTAATTGGCGGTCAATTATCCAATTTTGAATCGTCAAAAGTTCACGAGTATCACGGCTATCACTTTTTAAAACGTATCTAAAAATCTCACCCGTAGGCCCGTAAGGCGGTTGTACGTCTGGTTCGGCACCTTCAGGTAACTTTATGCTGTGTAATAAATTATTGACTTGTTGCCTCGCAAATAAATCTTCTACATCATCTTCAAAAATGATTTTGATGACGGATAAACCAAACATGGTAATACTACGCACGCTGGTTTTTTTCTGAACCGAATTCATCGAAATTTCGATGGGAGTCGTTACAAAACGCTCAATTTCTTCGGCACTTCGCCCGTTCCATTCCGTTACGATGATTATCTGGGTATTGGTTACATCGGGGAATGCTTCGATGGGCATATTACGAAAAGCAATAAACCCTGAAACCGCCAAAACACCAACCCAAAAGAAGGTAAATCCCTTATTTTTTAAGGAAAAAGCAATGATATTTTTGATGAATTTGTTCACGAAATTAATGGATAATTGAGAATGGACAATTGATAATGAGAAATTGACAATTGATAATGGACAATTGATAATGAAAAATTAGTAATGGATAATGAGCAATTGTCCAATATCAACTGTCCATTATTTGGCTTTTGAAGTTCTAATAATTGAGATTAATAATTTGAGTAATTCAATTATATCGTTATTAATACTATCAAATTTTTTTTGTGATATATAATCTGTTTCTTTTAAAAGCATCAGCCAATATTCTGTTTCGTTGGCTTCTTTTAATGATATTGAAAGTTTATGAATAAAATCAGCTTTGCTTTCTGCATGTTCTGATTCTCTTATCAAAGCTCCAATTGCCGTTCCACTTCTTAACATTTGTTTGCTCAACACAAATTCTCTTTTTTCTTCTGATAGATATTTGTAAAGTTTTACTATTATAGATATTTGTAAAGTTTTACTATTCTGATAGCAAATGAAAAACTCTTTAATTTAATAATATTATCTTTCATGATGGAGAACAATTGATAATGAGTAATTGATAATGGATAATTGATAATGGATAATGGACAATTGATAATGAATAATTGATAATGGACAATTGATAATAGATATAGGATGATTAAAAATGGATAATGGATAATTGTCAATTATCAATTAGTCATTTATCGCATCATAAATCAGCAATTGGTTGTGATTGATGACTTTTTCATTTTCCTTTAAACCACTCGATATATACGTCAAATTATCAACTTGTCTAAAAACCTCAACCTGACGAGTTTCAATGTTATTTTTATCGTGGTAAATCATCACATAATTTTTACTTTTATCAAAAATTACCGCATTTGAAGGAATCGCAATCATTGATTTATCTTCGGTATAGGATAATTTTATGGTTGCCCGCATTTCGGGTTTGAGCAAATAAGTGGGGTTTTTCAGGATAATTCTCACCCGCATTGCCTTCGTTTGCGGGTCGATGATGTTAAAGATCTTATCCACTTTGCCATAATGGATTTTGTCAGGGTCGCTCAAAGTCGTTACGGAAGCATTTTCACCCAATTTTACTTGATTAATATCACTTTCATTGACATTGGCAATTGCCCAAACTTCGTTTATTTGAGCAATATCGAAGATATTATCCGTTTTGTCACTTCTTAAAAGCATATCCGAATTAATATGTTTTTCAATGATAAAACCACTAATAGGCGCTTTCACTTCATAAATCGAACCCGCTTTGATGTTATAAACCTTATAAGTTTCTTCCATCCGATTGAGTTGTGAAGCAGCTTTTTCAACGTGGCTTTTTGCTTCAATGACATCCCGTTCTGCATTCAGTTTACCTTCATATAATTCTTGGACAACTTTCAAATTATTTTTGGCTACCAATAAATCATTTTTAGCATCAAATAATTGCTTTTCAAAATCAGCCACTTCCGTACTTCGGATAATGGCTAAGATTTGTCCTTTGTTTACGTAATCGCCCAATTCAACGTTTACTTTCACCACATTTCCTCCAACGATTGGAAATACTTCAATCAGTTTGTTGTTATCAGCCGTGATTTTTCCGTAGAAATTGAGTTGATTTTTCAAAGGAACTATCAAAGCGGGTGCGGTAGTCGTTGTTTTGACCATTGTATCAGTCAAAATAAATGCTTCAGGAGTTTCCGTAACTACCTTTTTTTCAGCACAGCCATTGATTACGCCAAAAATCAAGATGGGAAGGATATAAAATCTATTTTTCATTTTAAAAAACATTATAATTTAAAACACTATTGAGTTCCTCAGCGGTTAAGGCAACTCTTTTCTTAAATTCGTTTAATTGTAAAGACATCATGTTATAACTTTCCATGAAATCGGTAAATTCTAAAATTCCGATGTTTCGTTTCTGAAAATTCTGCAAAATTCCTTTATAAACCTCATCAAAATTGGCAATGGTTTCACTGGGAAGTTGCTGATAATTGATTTTGGCTTCATTCCATTTATTCAAATTAGTGGTAATTTCAGTTTGTAATTTTTGGGTCAAATTCTGTTTGTGGGCTTTGGATTGTTGTAAAATTACTTGGGCATATTGAATATTTCCTTTGTTTCGGTTCCATAAATTTAAAGGAATTCCAATGGTGGTATTTATTTGATTATTGAACGCTCCGCCTCTTTGGTCATAAGAAAGTCCAATCGTCAAATCGGGCTTGGCGAGTGATTTTTGCCACTTTATATTCATTTCGTTGGATTCTATATTTTTGTTTGCCAACAAATAATCAGGCCGGTTTTCAAGGGCAATTATTACTAATTCTCCTACGTTGCCAAGGTTTTCTTTGGTGTATTTACTGAAATTAGTTTCATCATAAACAGGAACAATATTATCAGTTTCGTTGAGGATGAGTTTTAGGGTATTTTGTTCTTCCAAATTACTATTCACAATTTCAATCCGTTCGTTTCGGAAAGAAATCAAAAGCGATTGTAATCTTACCAATTCTTTCAGTGGAACATTGCCTTTTTGGGCTTGTTGTGAATAAGCGTTTACTAATTCTGAAATTTGGTTAATTTGTAAATCAGTGGTTTCAATTTTCTTATTATTGAAATAAACGATATAGAAACTTTGGCGTAATTGGTATTTCAAATTGCGGAGTAAATCCTGAAAATCAAGTTCGGCTAATTGTTCATTAATTTTGGCAAGGTCAACTTGATTTTTCTTTTTATTACCTAAATATATCAATTGCTGAACAGAAAAGGCTTTTTGTCCACCACCAGCAACGTCTAAAACCTTGCTATCGGTAGGATTTATTAAATTAAATTCCCCCGAAAAAAAAGGTAATTCCCAAATTTTAGCTTGAATAGTTTGTGCTTTGGCAGCATCAATATTGTAGTGACGAGCAAGAAGAAGGAGGTTGTTTTTTAGAAATTGCTCTTCACTTCCATTCAAGTCAAGCTTTTTCTGGGCATTTGATAATTGATTAAACAGTAAAAGGATTGAGAATCCTACAAGTTTTAATTTCATTATTAATTATTTTAAGAGCTTTTGGATATAAAGTTATTGTAAATATAATTTTTAGTTGAAAAATTTTGCTTTTACAAAGATAATTGGGGTGTACAACAATTTGTGCTAAATTGCTATACACCCCTGAAATATATTTAGTGTGGTAATAATTAGTGTTTTCTTGCCGCCAGTTTATGCTCAGAAATTGGCGTGTGATTTTCGTACCCAATAATAGTTACACTACCACCCGAAGCGTTATAATCATGTTCAAAATGATGCAAATTTTCCATCACAGAATGGTCAATCATTTTGGTGTTTTTTAAGTCAATTATTACTTTAAATCCAGGAGGAATGGCTTCTAATTTGCTTTTGATACCCATATAGTTACTAAAAACGGCCGATTTGTCAATTTCAACTAAATATTCATCATCCGTAAAAGATACTTCAGTTGGCGCTTTGAAAAGTGTTTTCAATAAATCCCATTCTACAACGTTAATTAACATTTGTAGGGCAATTCCAGCGGCAATTCCTACCAATAAATCTTCGTACAACGTGAAGAAAATGGTTACTAAAAATATAGCTAATTGCTCTTTTCCGATTTTGAATGTATTAATAAATTCACGTGGGTGAGCCAATTTAATACCAACCGTGATTAACATGGCTGCCAAAGCTGTATTTGGAATTAATTCAATCAAGTGTGAAGCAGCCAATAAAAATACTAAAATAAAAAAACCGTGGAAAAAGTTAGCCCAACGAGTTTTTGCCCCATTACTAACGTTTGAAGAACTACGAGCAACTTCCGAAATCATCGGTAAACCACCCAAAATAGCTGTTATGGTATTACCGATTCCTACGGCAATTAAATCTTTGTTAGTATCCGATTTGCGTCTGAATGGATCTAACATATCAATGGCTTTTACCGTCAATAAAGATTCCAAAGTACCTACTAAAGCAAACATGATCACGTATTTTATGAATGTTCCTGTTTGTAAATAACCGCTAAAATCAACGTTTACTTTCACGTTATCCAATAAATTCCCGATGTGTACAAGTGCGTAGGCAGGTTCAGTAGTCTGAAAATCCATCATTAATTCAGCAGGGATTGCAATCAATAAAACCATCAACGGAGCAGGGATTTTTTTGATAATTGGATTCTTAATAAATGGCCAACCCAACATTACCGCTAAACTTACTACCCCAATCAAAGTAGCCTTTGGGTCGAGGTGTAATAAAAATTGCGGAATGGAAGCCAATAATGCAAAAGGCCCTTTGCCTTTGGTCATTGCTGGGGCAACGTCTAATAGTACTGGAATTTGTTTGGCAATAATGATTAAACCAATGGCGGCCAACATTCCGTGAATGGCTGAAAGTGGGAAGAAATCGGCCAATTTTCCCAATTTAAAAACCCCAAAAAGAATTTGAACCAGACCCGCAACGACCATCGCTCCAAGTGCCAAATGCCAACCTGTTTCACCACCGCCAAAGTCGGCAACCGCACCCGCAACAATGACAATTAATCCTGCGGCTGGGCCTTTGATAGTAAGTCTCGAACCCGAAATTAAACTTACCACGAGTCCACCAATAATGGCCGTGATTAGTCCCATAATAGGAGGAAACTCAGAGGCTTTGGCAATACCCAAACTCAAAGGCAAAGCCAATAAAAATACGATAAAGCCAGACATGGCATCGGTTGAGAAGTTCTCTTTGAGTCCCTCAAGACCGTCTTTCGGTAATAATGGTTTGTTGTTAATTTCCATGATTTTTAGCTTTCAGCTTTGAGAGATGAGCAATGAGCAATGAGAGAATTCGATTTTCTCATTGCTTAAAGCTCTCGGCTCAATGCTATTTTTTAACAAAAGAAAAATTAGTGTAATATGATAATCTTACGGTTGGATTACTTTCTTCAATCGTATCGCCAAAATTCCAGACATTTTGGTGAATATAGCTCAATTGAATCTGGTGATGGGGATTGATATTGTAGCCAAAACCCGCAATAACTCGATTTTGATTTAATAAAGTTGCTCCAACATTATTGTCTGCATTGGGAACTGCTGCAATTGAACCAAGGTTTAAAAAGACTTCATCGCCCAAAATTCCGAAAAGTTTGGTCGCTTTCTTTTCATCTTTTATGAGCGGATAATTCAATAAAAGCATATAGCGAAAACGATTTCTGTAAGCATATCGGTCAATAATATATGACCCATCCGCTTCTTTAACGGCAACTCCCACGTAGCGATTTTCGTCTCGTAATCTATTGGTAACTTTCAAATCCCCGAACTGGTGGGTAAACTGTGCTTGTAACCACACGTGATTTTCTGGAACTGGAATTTTGTTAATGGCTGGATTTCCATATACGTAAGTCAGATAATGTGAATAGCCCAAACTTCCCACTAAATGCTTGGTCAACTGATAATCAACCGAGGGACGAACAAAATATTGCTGTTTCTCCGAAAATCCATTCGCAAACCGAAAAGTAGTTTCAAAAGTGAATGACAACTTTTTGGTAAGCATATTCTTGCCAAAATAATGTAGCCAAATGTCATTATTTTGGGTTGACGTTTGGGTATATGCTTTTGATGAAATCGTTAAAGCTAATACGCTGAAAATTAAAAATTTATTTATGTGTGTTTGCATAATTTTTTTAAAGTTGTGAGTTTTGAGCTTTGAGAAAAATTGTTGAGTGAAAAATCTCAATGCTCACTGCTCAAAGCTGATTTTTAACTACTTCTGTACGCTACCTCATGGTGAGATTTGGTGTGTGGTCCAATGAACACCCGTGCGTAAATTCTGATAATGGCCAAGCCGTCAATGATTAAACTTAATGAAACGAAAGATGCCAGCACCACTTGGTTTTCGTGGATGTGCGTGAAAATCAAATCTTCCCCCACAAAAGTTGGGGTAATTGGGAAACCTGAAATACCCAAACAAGCCAATAAAAAGATAAAAGCCATTTTTGGATATTTATAAGAATAGCCGTGAAATTTACCCAAGTCTATTTTTTCTTCCAGTGATTTCAATTTACGTAAACAAGCATAACCTAATATACCCGCAACGACCACTCCGCTTAGATATAAATAGACTTGATTGAAGGTAAATTGTTCATTGAACGATACCGCCAAAGCAATCCAGAAATGATTCATCACTACTAAAAACCAACTCATTACCGTACTTTTTCTCTCGGTAAATGCCTTCAAAACCATAATTAAACCAATTGTGGCAAATGTTATGGGTAAATAAGCCTGAACAAGGGGAGAAATTAATTCTTTGTTATGAACACAAAAAAGCCCGATTCCGTAAATAACCGCAAAGAATGCAATGACTCTATCTAAAGTCATAAAGTCAAGTTTTTTGCCCATCCATTTCAACGGATTCCACAAAATACTATACATATACGAGTCTAAATTCCATTCTTTCGTACACAAAATGTAAAAGGTATTTTGTAACTTTTTCGAGAATACAGAATCTTCAATTGAGCTTTGATGCGGTGAAAAATTATAGAATTGTTCACGAATCAAATAACTCGCTACTGAAGGCGAAACTAATAATTGGTAGGTTCTTAAAAAAGCATTTCCCGCAAAGTGAAACAAAGCCAAGTTTTCAAAACCAAGGGCTACTTCGATGAAAATTAACCCGATTTGTGAAATGGAAGCGTAAGCAATTTGACTTTTTACCGACGATTGTACCCGAGCAATTCCAGTAGTGATTATTGCGGTGGTTAAACCCAAAACACCAATCAAGATTCTAACGGAGATTTGTTGTTCCCAAAATGGAAAAGTTCTTAGCAATAAAAACACGCCTAAATGCACCGACAAAGACCCGTAGAAAATAGCACTCGAAGGCGTTGGTCCTTCCATAGCTCTTGGCAACCACGAAGAAAAAGGCAATTGTGCCGATTTTGCCGCCGCCGTTATCAAAATCATGAGCGAAACAAATGCACCAATAAATGAATGACTTTGGAGATGTTCATGCACTAATTCAAAGTTATTCAACTTCATAAAAGTGATGTTTTCGTGCCAAAGATGATGACTCATCCACATCGCTAAAATCAAACCTACATCGCCAATGCGGTAGATTGAAAACACTTTTAAGGCATTTTTAACGGGTAAATATCGCTCACGATAGAAGGCAATCAGCAAAAATGAAGATAGTCCCAACACTTCCCAACCGATGAAAAGCGTTTCCATATTTCCCGAAAAAATAGCTAAATTATAGCCCAAATAGAAAAATAAAATGGTGTTGTAAAAGCGTTTGTAGCCAGGTTCTCGGTGAAGATAATAGCGGCTATAAATCGTAACCATAAACGTTAATAAAGAACCCACCAACAAATACACCACCGTGATTTTATCAAAATATAAATCCACAAAAAAGTCGTAGCCCGTAGTTCTGAAAATATCAATGTCTTTCACATTGAGCGTTGGACAACCGTAAAAGAACCAGAATCCTGTAAAAATGATGGCACTAATCAAGTGTAAACCAACGGTTAGGAAAGCTGCCGAAGAGATAATCGTCTCTTTTTTATCAGGAATTAATAAACTGATTAAAAATCCGAAAATGGGCAATAATATAAAATAATTCAGTAATTGAGTCATAATAATCAAATTGAAGATTTGTTCAATTTAAAGATTTGAAAATGGGAAATTTTGAAAATAAAATCAAACAATAGTGGTTCAACGCATTCACAAATTAGCACACTCAAATTTTCAATTTAAGAAATCAGGTAAACTGGGAAATTTTCTTGTGATGTTGCTAATAAAGCCTGAATATCCGAAACCTTTTGAAGTTCCTTGGTTAAAGGAATGTACGGAATAAATTCACCATTTTTGAAAACAAAAAGCGCTTTCGTTTCTGGATTTACCACCACTAAATTTGCCCATTCATTGATAAACCATTCATACGTGGCATATAAGCGTTGAATCGTTTCCAAGACTACCGATGGAAAATGTTCAACGATAAATAGCATTCTCACGGGGTCATGGACTTCAATCATTTGGCTTGGTAGCCCAGGTCTTAAATCGCCGTCAATCCCATTGGCTACGCCCACGAGTCCCATCACATTATGAGGAAGTTTTGTACCCGCACCCAATTTTTGATTATCAACTCTTGAAAAATAATATTCCAAATTAATGCCTCCACAAACGGGTGCAGCGGCTTTTAGAATGTTAAAAAGATATTTTCCTTCGGGGTCAATTGAATAATCGTAAGAATTTAAGAAAGAACGTCTATCCAAAAATAAGTTTTTTGATAAACTTCTTCTTCCCACAATGCAAAGAGCATTGGTAGCATGATTTAATTCTGGACGGGGTTCAAACAGAGAAACCGAACGGATTTTTATTTTATCGTGAATCATCGCAGGGGTTAGATTTGTATCAATTGATTCAAATCTTCTTGACCTTTCTTTGGCGTTGTAGTCTAACGATTTTTCAAAAAATTTTTCATGTTTATAATGACTCGCCAAGTTGATTGGAGAGAGTAAATTTTCATCAAAGAAAACGATTTCGTCACGAGTAGTATCGTGCAAAGCCCCCACAAATTGAGTTTCGTCAGGAATTTCAATCCCTTTGGTTCTCAAGATCGCTCTGACTTCGGGTTTGTTTGCCATATCGCTCAACACACGAGCATTGGCAGAACCCGCACGTCCGCAACACGCACCACAATCATAAGCCGCAAAGTGTGGATTATTGACACTACTTGCCCCATGACCAACCACATAAACAATCGGTGCAAAATCTTTTACCAATCCAATACTTTTCAAGGTACCTTCCACACGGTCAACCATTTCGTTGATTTCAAACCCAATTTGCAGTCCTTTTTCGGGTGCTTCAGCGTGTTTGTGTTCAATCGTCAAAGCCGCCAATTTATCCATGTGCCTGAAAGAAGACGACGTAGCAGGACTCATGGATGGTCGGAAAATACTACCAAATAATTTGAACGCCGACGAAAATCCTAAAGTTTGAGAAATTAACCAACCACTATAAAAAGAGTGGGTATGCTTTGAGAAATAAACATCTTTTTTGGTTTTTGACCCCTTTCCTACGATTTCATTTTGCTCTTTTACCAAGTATTTGGGTGTAACCGGGGCGGGACAAACCTTCGTATAAAATTGTCCGCCTTCGGGTTGGAAGAAAAATTCAACCCCAAAAAAACCAGGCGTTCCAAAGGTTTCGCAAGCCGAATCAAACTGTTCTAAATAACGTCTGAAAGAGCATTCACGGTCATCAATACAGAACAATGCTTGAAAAGTTGTTTCTTGAATTGGCTTTTTGCTCACTTTCACCATCTGAATACCAGCAAGTGCTTCGTCGTAATAGCTCCATTCAAAAGCTTCTTGCCAAAGTTTCAAAACCTCATTCAATTCCGAGGCTGGTATTTTTGCAAACAATTCAAGCGGTTTTTTGGTCAATTTGCTTGATAGTGGCGACCAGTCATCCCCAAATTGAAAATCAAGTGCATCAATTTCAAGTAATAATTCAAAAATAATCGCATCGTGCAAGGAAATATAACGAGTATCCAAAAGCGTTTCAGGATAATCTTCAACGGCTGAAACCATTCCCGACCATCCTTGATGCGCAAATTGCTGATCAAAAAGATATTGGCTATAAAGCGATTCATCACCCACCAAAATTTTGAGCAAATCTTCCATTTTACAATCTGTATGAAGCAACAAGTTTTTAGCCCGTTTTCTTCTAAAATAACTTGAAAAACTATTTTGCTCAATACTTTTCAAGGATTCCAAAAAACCTTTTCCTTTCTCCGGGAAAGCCCAAATGGCAATTCCTTGGTCAAGAAAACCACAGATAATTCTAAAAAGAGTTGGATGAACCATCGAATCCAAATCTATATGGTAAGATTTTTTCCAATTACCTCTTAAATTTCCAATTCTTGGCTTGAAAGTAGCATCATATTGCTCAGAAAGGGCCTTTTTTGTCCACTCTTTTGCGGCTTTGGTACCATATTTTTCGATAATAATCTTATCCAAAACATCTTTTCTGATGCGCCCTGAAGCATATAAAGCTCTAAATTCATCTAAAGATAAGGAGACGTTATACCCAAAAATTTTGGATGCCTTACGAATACCTTCAAAGAATTTCATATCTTGAAATGCGTGAAGCGTATTGTGATGAACAAAGTCTTTCAAAGGATTTTGAGCAGGCAAAAAGTGCTTTAACTCATGGATAACTTCCTTTTCATCAAATAAATGCGTGTGTGATATTACCGTTTTTGTACTCATAATAATCTTAGATTTTATGAAAGATTTTGAGTTAAAAATACTTTTAACCAAATACAAACCAACAAAATATTTTCTTAAAACAATACAAACCCTTGATTATCAAATAGATGATAATCTGTTTGTATCATTTAATACAAGAATTGTTTTTGGAAAAGTAATTTTTAATTCTTTGGAATTAAAGAATAGCTACTAATTTGGAATCACTTAGCAGTACAATTTGAGGGAACAGTAAAGAATGAATCTCTTTACAGATTGATGGGAATATGAATAGTAATATGAATCAGGGTGGGGAGATGTATTTGCACTAATGAGTTTGGGAGAAAATAATGCTTCCATAAAATCATCATCCGTATCATCGCAATCCTCTTCGAGGTCGAAGTCTTCGTTGGGAGTAGTATCTTCTACAAAATTATCAACCGAAATATGGTTAAAATTTTGCGCTACTTTTATTTCAGATTTTTTAGCAATTTCATGAAGCGACACATTATTTACCATCACACCATTGAATATCAATAGTGAAATAAGTAAAATGAACATGTTTCTTAAACCTTTCATGAATAAAAAATCGATTAATTTATTACCAATTCTATATTTAATTGTACTTTTTATAGTTTGTTGTACAATTCTACTTGTAAAGATATAACTTTTTTTAGAATTGAAAAAAATTTTGATATTTTAAACTAAAACTACTTCTCCAAATTTCACAATCCTTAACTTATTTGCTCCAATTTTGTTTTCTTTTTTTAATTTCTCTAATACGATTGCAGGTTCATCGAGAGGTTCGTCTGATAAATCAAATGTTCCAAAATGGAACGGAATCAACATTTTTGCTTTACAATCGTAAAAAGCCTTTACTGTATCATTTGGATCTTGATGATTGTATTTCATAAACCAAGTAGGTGCAAATGCACCTGCTCCAATCATGGCAACGTCGATATTTGGGAATAATTCACCTATTTTCTTGAAATGAGTACCATTTCCATAACCAGAATCGCCGCTAAAATATACGGTTTTTGAGGCTGATTTTAAGATAAATCCACCCCAGAGCGTTTCATTGGCATCATTTATTCCCCGATTTGACCAGTGGCAGGAAGGAACAAAGATAATTTCTATTTGATTATCGGTTTTATATTTTTGAAACCATCCCGCTTCTTGAATTTCATGTTTTGGCATCCAATCTTGTAAAATTACCTGCATTTCTAAACCCGTCAAAATTTTGGCATTGGGATTCTGTTTTTGGAGTAATTTCAAACTACTTTTATCGCAGTGGTCGTAGTGAGCGTGTGAAATGAGGATATAATCAAAATTTATTAATTTTTTGGGGTCGATTGGAAATGCTGAAAAGCGTTTACTGGAAGATAAAAATTCTAAATTTGGTACTGGAACATTTCCCAAAACAGGGTCAATTAAAATTCGTTTTCCTGCCAAGCGAATAAAAACTGTGGCATGACCCAACATCACAATTATATCATTCTGACCGTTCAGAAATGAATCATTCTTAATGACTTCAGTCCCTTGCGATTCATTATTTTTTCGGTCTTTGTATTCATTTTTAGTAGTTTGCCATTTCAAGACATTTCCTAAAGAAGCTTTTTCGTAGCCGACAGTATCCATGTTGACAAAACGCCCATTTTCATCGACAGGATTACCCCCATTTATCTCCCACTCTTCCCAAATCGTTTCTAAATCATTATTTTTTATGATTAATTTCATGTGGTTTTTTTTGGATAAAACAATTCCTCCGCCTACTGTTGAAACTGCGGTAATGGCAATCGTATTTTTGATAAATTTTCTACGTTTCATTTTCTCTCCTTTTAAATAGACAAAATTCTAATATAGAACCTGTTTAAACTTTTCATTTTGAATAGAAATTGAATTCATTTTTTTATTTGGTGACTCGAAATTTATGGATAATCGCATCCATCGCCATGGTGAATAAATTTCGAGTTATCAGGTTGAAAATGAAACTATTTATACCGACAGAAATAAGTTTGAACAGATTTATAAAGGTTATTCAATAAAAATAGTAGATTTTCAGGAAATTTCTATCCTTCATCACAAAAAAAGACTCACCTTTCGATGAGTCTTTTTAAATTATTGTCAATCATTACTTATCCCACCAAACTCTTGTATCAAAACTATCCGCTTCACCCTGCTGACCAGCAACGAGTTTGTAATTATCACCGTTCAAATCTCGCTCGGTAGTTGGATATCCGTGTCTTCTTGGAATTTGTTTACTTGGATTAGCAGCTCCAATGGCTGGGGTCAATGCTGGAAAACCAGTACGTCGCCACTCAGACCATGCCTCATGTCCTTGCATATATAAGGCAACCCATTTTTGATTTCCAATTAATGATAACGCATTTGCATCACTATATTTAACTGTAGAATTTACGATGAAAGTGTTGTATGAATCAGCCGTATAAACACCCCACTGCTCCATTGAAGCCTTAATTGCACCTTCATACATCGTTTTAGCATCTTCCGAGGTCCAACCTAATTTTGCTGCTTCTGCTCTTGAGAATAATACCTGTGAATACGTCATTACGTAGGCAGGAGCATCTTGCGTTCTGATTATTTTATCATTGGGTAAGGATACGTTTGCGGCTTTGTAACCTGAGTTCTTTAAACCATAAGGCATTCCTACGTAATCTTGAAGATTCACCGCTTTGGCAGCGAAAGCGGCTAAACGTGGGTCATTTACTGGTTTTAAAAAATCAACTAAAACCGTACTTACTGCAAAATCCAAACGACCACTCGTTACAAAACTGCTGTACCAAGGATTTTCATTGTTTGCATCTTTCTGAAATTTGTAAGTCAAATTATCAGCATTTGAGGTGATTATCCCATCCGATAAAGCGGCCGTAAATTCTGTTTTTCCTTTCGTAGGATCAACTTTTGATAAACGAAGCGCTAAAACCATTCTTAATGAGTTAGCAAATTTCTTCCATTTTGTGTTATCACCGTTAAACAAGAAATCACCTTTTACATTTGCTCCGCCGTCAAATTGTGCCTGAGCCTCCTTCAATTCTTTAAACAAGTTGTTGTAAATATCTTGTTGTTTATCAAATTTTGGCTTAAAATTAGCATTTCCTTTCAAGGCCTCTGAATAGGGAACATCGCCCCAACGGTCAGTTACGACACTAAATAAATAGGCCTTTACGATACGTGAAACTGCAATTTGATTGGCATTTGAGCCTGAAATTGTTGCTAATCCTTTGGTATCCGCATTTGTGTTATAGTCAATAATCAACTGTAAATTCTGGGCAGTTGTATAAAATATGCCATAATCAAACGGTAAACCTGCATAGGTTGAAGTTTGAGTATAAGTTATTTCAGACCAATGTTGAGCATACAATATTTGGGTAGCTGTGTTGTCAGTAACCCCTAAACGAACCGTTCTTAACGAATTAGTAAGAATACTTGTAAGATTGGGTTTTGATGCACTATTTGGGTTGACATTCAAGTCCCCAAAGTCATCTAATTTTTGACAGCCAGTCATCACACTGATGAATGTAAGAGCTATTAAAAAGTATTTTATGTTTATGATATTTCTCATTGTATAATTTCTTTATAAATTGTTGATGATTTTAGAATGAAAATTTCAAATTCACACCATAAGAGCGTGTTGGAGGCAATTGACCACCTTCACCCCAAAGACTTTGCGTTTCTGATGGATCTATCCCTCCTCCAACTTTACTGTACATCAAAAATGGGTTACGTACTAACAGAGCAATCGTTGCCATTCTGAATGGAGTCTTGCCTAACAAACTTTTTGGCAAATTATAACCAAAGTTGATTTCACGCATTTTAACATACGTTTTGTCGTAAGTCCAATACTCATTTAGGTCAAATAATTTGGTCTCGTATAACGTTTGAGTATCCACATAAATATCGTTTTTCGCTCCATCAGTTTTCACAGCGTCTGATAATAAAACACCCCCACCATCTGCTACAGCATCACGTACAGGTTTTCCTTTATCATTCGTGCCAGTTGTTTGTTCACTTAAGCCAGAATAGGCATTAAACATACGGGTAGTTGAATAGAATTTACCCCCAACCACGAAATCGAACATTACTTTTAAAGAGAAATCTTTATACTTGAAAGTATTAAACATACCACCTTTAAAATCAGGCAGAATTGATGCAATATCTTGACCGTTATCATACAAATAAAAACCATCAGCACCTACCATTCTTTTACCATTACTGGCATTATCAACATTATTTCCAGCGGCATCTTTTGCTTGGAAAGTTCTAATTTTACGTCCTACAATTACACCCCAATCGGAGCCTTCACGAGCTACTAAGTTCAAAGTACTTCCACCAAAAATAGGCACACCCGCAAATGGACTATTGGTTGCACCTTGATTTCCAATGCTTTGTCCAATATTATCCAAACGATAGGCTTTCAAATTATCCGCTAATTCAATTACTTTAGAACGGTTTCTATCCATGTTAAAATCAATTTCCCAAGAGAAATCCTTCGTTTTTATTGCCATCGCATTCAAATGCAATTCAATACCACTCGAACGAATGTTTCCGGCATTTACCAAAGCACTCGTATAACCACTTGAAGAAGGTACAGTTAAAGGAAGGATTTGATTTTTATTGTCTGTTGAATAAGCCGTTAGTTCTAAGCCTAAGCGGTTTTTAAAGAATTTTAAATCAACACCCCCTTCATAAGAAGTTGAAATACCTGGTTTCAAATTAGTATTTGGCAAACGAGTTGGTAAAGATTGCGTTGGATTAGAGCCAACTGGATTACCGGCTGCAAAAACAGGTGTAATTTGATACGCACCAATATCTGAACCTACTTGTGCAACCGCTCCACGAATTTTGCCAAATGATAACGCACCCGAATTACCAGTCAATTCAGTAAAGATTAAACTCAACGAAGCTGACGGATAAAAATAAGAATTATTCGCTTTTGGAAGGGTTGAAGACCAATCATTACGAGCCGTTACTTCTAAATAAACCAAATCTTTATAGTCAATACTCGTAGAGCCGTAAATACTTCTAACCTCCGATTTTGAATCAAAATTTGATACGTTTGGACGACCGATTGAATTACCAATATTATACAATTCAGGGGTTGCTAATCCTCCCGATGTGCTTTGAGCGGTATAATTCAGGCTGTTTCTTCTAATATTTCCACCCGCTAATGCTTTGATGGTAAATTCTCCGAATTTCTTATCAAAGTTTATAATTCCTTCATAGTTATCTTCAATTGATAGAACCGTTGATAAACCAAAACTTGCTACTCTTTTTGTCCCAGAGGCAATTAAGCTATTGAAATTATAATTATTCAAATCTTTACGAGCAATCACACCGACGGTCAAAAAGTCCGTAATCTTATACGAAAGTCCTAAATCTCCAAAGATTTTTTCGTTACGAAAAGTGTTATTATTAGCATTTACCTCTGTATATGGATTATCCCAATACAATGGCGTTGTATTTTCTGGACCAGTAATGTTCCAGCTTCTATACGTTCCATCAGGATTACGATAATTTTTCAATTGTGTCATGTCTAATTGACGTTGAAACCACTGGTTGAACGAACCTACCGTTTGATTTGAACCACTATATCCATCCGCAGGACGATTTTGCGTACGCTCATTGGCGTAATTCAAATTCAAATTCATCGATAATTTTTTCGTTAAACTATTCTGAACTTTTACCGATAAATAATCTCTTTTCTGATTACTATTTGGCACGATGCTTTCTCCGTAAATATTAGTATAAGATACTCTGAAGGTGTATCCTTCCCCCTTTTTAGAGAAAGCAACATTATTATTTACTGACAAACCAGTATTGAAAAAGTCTCTCACATTATTAGGATTTGGTGAGAAAGGAACTTGTTTCCCAAAATCAGGGTCAGAAGGAATCCAAGAGTACCAAGGGCGATACAATGTTCCATCCATTTTAGGTCCCCAACTTTCATCAGCGGAATAATCAATAATATTCTGACCATTGAAAGCACTCCAAGCGGCAGGATGGATGGCAGGATTAAAACTGAATTTATCGAATCCTTGTGAGTAACCTCCACCGTATTCATTTTGATAAGTTGGTAATAAACTCACTTGGTCGATTACGGTGCTGTGGTTAAAATCAAGCCCAATTCCATCTTGTTTAGCTCCCTTCTTAGTCGTAATAATGATAACTCCTTGTGAGGCACGATTGCCATACAAAGCACTCGCACTCGCACCTTTCAGAACGTTAATACTCTCTACATCGTCCATATTCACATAATTAATATCCGTTGGCGTTCCGTCCACCACATAAAGTGGATCAGCCCCCGTCAAAGAATTAATACCACGAATACGAACAGTTGGTGTTCCAAATTTTGCCCCCGACTGTCCAAATACTTGGATACCAGCTACTTTACCCGTTAAGGCATCTGCAACGTTTGTATTACGGGTGTTGGCTAACCTCTCTTCACTGACTGATTGAGACGAAAAACCCAAGGCCTTTTTATCTCTGCTTTGTCCTAAGGCGGTTACAACAATCTCTTCCAAAACCCCTACTTCCGTTTTCAAAACGATATTGATGGTAGTTCTATCAACTACATTAGAGGTTTGTGCTTGGAAACCTACAAATGAAAATACCAGTGTTGACTGACTACCAACGCTAATTTTGTAACTACCATCGGCACCAGTAGTAGTTCCACGATTTGTTCCTTTTACAGTAATATTCACTCCTGGTAATGGTGAGCCATCTTCCGAGGAAGTAACTTTGCCAGAAATTTGTCTGTCTTGTGCGAACGCATTTATCCCTGATACCATTAGTAGTAAAGAGATAAAAAGTAACATTTTTCTCATGTTGTGTTGTTTTATTGATGAAAAATTTATAAAATATTACAATTGTAAAAAGTGTAATCACATAGAAGCCTTAATCCAAAATATTGGATACAAGGAACGTTTTAGTAGATGGCAAATTGCCACGAAATTTAATAATTGTTTTTAAAGATAATTTCTCATGAATATTTAGAATTCATGACCATTAATTGAGCAGCAGTACGTATAATCTAATTGAGTAGTGGAAAATTGAGCTTGTTAAATTCAATGAATCCTAAAGAGTTGTTTGGGAGTAATTTTGACTATAAAGATATTTTGGTTGTGTTTAGTTTTTACCTGTTAACGAAATATAATACTAAAATTAACCTTTTTTTTTAAATATAGTGTGAATATAAATATTTTGTGTGCCGTTGCAACAAAATATTTTGGAGCAACCAATATTTTGGAGCAATTATTTTCATTGAAATTTCCATAACTATTTGATTATGAGACCAAAAAAAATAAAAAAGACTCACCGCAAGATGAGTCTTTTTTATTGCCTAATTCTCTTGCTTCAATATCTCTAAGGATTGGCAATATCCCAGTTTACTTCAGTTAATGGACGGAGCAATTTATCATAAATGACCATACCGGCAACAGGAAGAGTAATCTCTCCTAATTTACCATAACGGCGCATATCAACCCAACGATGTCCTTCATACCATAGTGAATAAGCTCTCTCTTTCAAGACGGCGTTAATCAAAGCATCTTTATCAGTTGCGCCTGCATAATTTTTCAAACCTGCCGCTGCACGAACAATATTAATATATTTTGTTGCATCAGCCGTTTTTCCTTGTTGAGCCGCTACTTCCGCTGCAATCAACACTAATTCTTCGTTACGAATAATTGGCACTGAAGAACTTGCCGAGTTATACATATTTGCCAAATATTTTGTGGCATATACAACGCCATTGGTGAAAGATATTGAAGGGCTTACAACTTTCAATTTATTCGTTAATCTCAAATCGCCTGCTTCTGCATCATTCCATAATTTTTCAACCCCAACAATACGAACTGATGAAGTATTAATCAATGGATTACCAACGTCTGGATTAGTTGGATTGAAAGTGTGTGAGGGTCCTGCCGTTAAACTACCCGTTTCGCTTAAAAAAGTTTGTGGCAACAAAGCTGCTGCTGTTGTCCAATCCTTTTGATAAATAGCAACTCTAAGAGCGATGGCACGATTAAATTTTTTGAAAGTGGCTGGCGTATTAAATCCTGCGTAAGTGGCTGGCATAGCAAAAGGGAAAGCAGCCCCTGCTGCATCTAATTGAGCCGCACCATCATCCAAAAACTTTTTAATTCCCGCCAATGATTCATCGTAAGTAGCAAACTTACTTGGCTTCAAAGGGTCTTCAACGTTCAAACGCACCCCATTTGTGTATTGTACATTTAATTCATAAAGATTCGCTAAACCTTTAAAGGTGTTCGCTAAACCTAAATACCCACTTGCTTCTTGGGCAGTTACTGATTTTGTATTGGCAACTGCCGCAATTAAAGTATTGGCTTGTCTAACGGCTGGACCAAAAGCAGTTGTTGCACCACTGTAAAAGTTTGAATTATCCAAAGGTTTTGTTCCATTCAATTCGGTCATCCAACGGTTTTCAGTTGAATTAAAGTTGAATAATTCTTTTCCTGCCGTTCCCACCACTTGTGTGTAAGTATCAACGCCATCTCTGGCACGACCAATTTGTCCAATTGCCAAAGCATCTAATTGACCTTTTGTTGCATTTGAAGTTACTGAACTCAAACTGGCATTGTTTGGACTGATTACCTCTTCGGTTGTGGTAATCCCGCACGACATTAACCCATTGGCTAATAGTAATGCTGAAAGTATTGAATATATGAGTTTTTTCATTTTTTCTGTCTTAAATATTATGAATGAATTGGAAGAGACGATACTACAAATCTATCGTCACACGGAACATTAAACGACGTACAGGAGGAACTGAACCAATATCAACCCCTGCATTAATTGCTTGAGTACCGAAGTTTGAATTTTCTGGGTCATAGCCTGACTTATAATCTGTCCACATAAAAAGATTACTTCCAGAGAATCCAAATTTAATCCCTTCTACAACATTACGAAATGCTTTTTTAACCACAGCAGTCGGAATTCTGTAGTACAAACCTACTTCTCTTAATTTAAAGAAACTCACCACTGATGGATTGTATCCCTCTTGAATAACGCCATCAATAATACCGTTGGCATTTTGACGAGCAATACCATTCGGTACAATATCAGCACCAGTTGCCGGTTTTCCAGTAGAGCCTTTGTTTAAACTTGTACTATTCCAATCGCTGGTTGTTCCACCTTCGTCAAATAATTCACGAGCCAAACTGATAACGGTAAATTGGTGACGATATTCACCCAAAACAGTTAAATCAAAATTCTTATAGGAGAATGTATTGTTCAATGAAAGATTGAATTTTGGTTGGTGATCTCCATAAACTGTAAAAGAAGTTGCATCATTAGGATCAGTTTTTGGATTTCCAACAACTTCCGTAGGAGAACGGTCAAGTTTGATACGGTAAGAACCAAATGTCGCACCGAACGCTCCTGTATTACGAGTAGGAATGCCCAAACGAGTAATAACACTGCGGTTTTGATAATAAATGGCATTTAACGACCAAGTGAAGTTCTTTGTTTTCACAGGCGTTCCGCCTAATGAGAATTCGACACCTTTATTTTCTAAGTCAGCCAAGTTGGTTTGTACAGAAGATAAACCAGTAGTTGGTGCGGTTGTCAATGGTTGAATCAAGTCAAATACCTTTTTGTTGTATAAAGTAAGTTCCCCCGTTAAACGTCCACCGAATAAACCAAAATCAACACCATATTCCAGTTCAGTAGCTCTTTCTGGCTGAATTTTAGGATTTCCACCCGCCGTTGAAACGGTTAGTCCGCCAATTCCACCGACTGATATAACGTTAAGGTTGGTGTATGGAGTACCGAATGTTGGTACACCCCCAGTTTCACCGTAAGCAACCCTCACTTTCATTTGACTTACTTTATCGCCAGCCCAAGTACCAAATTTGGCAAGGTTAAAAGCGACTGATCCTCTTGGGAAAGCATAAAATCTATCAAACTCACCATTAAGTGTTGATTTATCAAAACGAATACCAACCGTTCCGATAATTTTATCTTGATAGTTTGCTTCTTGTTGAGCAAAAACACCAACGTCAGTATTTGATTGATAGAAAGGAACAGAGGTAACAACACTACCACCTGCGGGAGTATTTACACCAACTGGGAGCCCTTGTCCACGACTAAAAGTATATCTACCAGTACTTGTCAAACGAACCAAGCCTGCCGATGTTGTCAAATTTAAACCATTATCCATCAATGATTTAGTAAAAATCAGAGAAGCCTGAAAATTGGTATTTGTTACTTCATTACGGGTATCTTGAGCCAGTCCTGGATTTTTCTCTGCTTTTTGAGATTGTAAATCAGCAGGTAAATAAACTAAAGAATAACCGCTTTGAAAATCAAAACCTCCATTTAAGCGAAAAGTAAGACCAGTAGTTGCTGTATTTAAAATACGTGCATTAGCCGTAAATCCTTGAATAAAACGATTTACTTTCAAGTTATTGATTGCTCGGTCACGGATTGCTAACGGATTTTCTCCAACCGCAGGATCATTGTCAGGATAACGCCCCGTTGCATCTGGATGTAAATCTACCCAAGGGTGTGTGTATGGAATTGAATATCCGTAGTTGATGTTTGAATTATCATTTCCAGCCCAACCACGGTCTGTATTTGTAAACACATAATTTGAACTAATTCCAAAATCAAGCCACTTGTTAATCTTATGATCAATATTTGCTCTGATTGAGGCACGGCTAAATCCAGTTTTTTTGATGATACCTTGTTCATCTGCTAAACTTCCATTCACATAAAATTTAGTTTTTTCATCACCACCTGTTAAACTCAAACGAGTGTTTTTGATAATACCTTTTTCTCCATATAATTCTCTTTCATAGTCATAATACTTACCAGAAGCTTTTGCTGCCTTGAAAGCAGGAACATCGTCAGGATTAAACCAATCATTAATTTTTTGTTCAGTCCATTCTGCACCACCGAAAAATCTTTGTGCTTCACTGAAACCAATATCTTGACCAAATGAAACTTTAGTTTTACCGCCTTTCCCACGTTTTGTCGTAATAATAACCACACCTGCATTGGCACGAGTACCGTAGAGGGCTGCCGCAGAAGCTCCTTTCAATACTTCCATTGATTCAATATCATCAGGATTTAAATCAGCCAAACGGTTTGGGTTATTATCCTGTGAGTCTGAGTTACTACCACTTGTTGCTTTGTTGGCAACTCCACGACCATTAGCAGATTGACTATTGTCAATATAAACACCATCCACAATAAACAAAGGCTGTGAACCTGATGCTCCCAAGGTACTAACACCACGCAATTGTACATTGAAACCACCGCCAGGCATTGAGGTGTTTTGTTGGATGGTTACACCCGCCAGTTTACCATATAATGCACCATCGGTTGTAATAGGCGTGGTAGTTCCAGTTAATTGACTTGCAGAAACCGTTCCCACTGAATTAGCAAGGTTTGAACGTTTTACACTCGTAGCCAAACCACTTACTACCACCTCCGAAAGTTGATTAATACTTTCACCTAATTGTACATTCACTTCAGAACGACCTCCAATTTTCACCTCCATCGAAGAGTATCCAACAAAACTAACTGAAAGCGTTGCAGTAGCAGGAGCATTTACCTTGTAACTACCTGTTGCATCGGTAGTTGTTCCCTTTGTAGAGCCTTTGACAGCAATACTAACTCCAGGAAGTGGCGAGCCGTCTTTGGCATCAGTAACTTTACCCGTTACCAATCTGTCTTGAGCAAATATTTGCCCGCAAAGTCCCAGCACTGCTAAGACCGATAATAGAAGAATTTTTCTCATGTGATTTTAAAAAGTTAATGAAAAATTTAAAAAAGGTATTTGTGTAAAAAATAAGTGTCTGATGACAAGTTTATCATCATCAAGAATATAAGATTGATTAATACTGAAGAGATAAGTTTTAGACTTATAAAAGATTAGAAAATTATCAATTTGAATGTTCACAAATGCTTTATCTCAGAACAATCAAAAAGAGATTTTTTTTCGGAAGTTTTTTTAGTTTTATCGATGATTTTTTTAGCTTTTTTAATTGTGTTGTTATATTTTGGTTAAGATTTCAGGTCTAAAATTAACAATTATTTTACAAAAATACTCGTAAATGAAAAATTTTCTCCATCAAATAATCCCAAATCGGATAATTTCAGGTTTGGTATCACTAAAAGTGCCATAAACGAAAGACTCATGAAAGGTGAAGCCAATGTACATCCTAATTGTTTGGCGAATTGGTCAATGGCAGAATATTCTTTGGCTACTAGATAGCCGTCACGGTCGGACATAATGCCTGCAATTGGCAATTTTAGCATATTTTCTTGTCCTTTTCCATTAGTAACTGATATTCCACCTCTCGCTTCTATAATCATATTCACGGCTTCACAAATTGATTTATCGTCCACACCAACGGCAATGATATTATGCGAATCATGAGCCACCGATGAAGCAATTGCCCCTGCTTTTAAACCAAAATTTCTGACAAAGGCGACTGCTAGAGGAGCATCTTGATAACGATTGACGACCACAATTTTTAGAATATCTCGGTCTACGTCAGAAACAACAAAACCGTTGAAAATTTTGGGTTGATGTGTTGATTTTAAAGTAATTAATTGTCCATCCAATACTTCAATAACTTTTATATTTGTCGCTGGTGAATCTGAATTTTTACAGGCAAAATCTTCTTCTTTCTTGGCTCTACAATTAAAATTATTGAGAATTTCACTCGGCAAATTCTCAATTTTTGAAGTGCCATTCTCCGCCACAATTTTAGCATTTAAATACGTTTGTTGCACGTTAAAATCTGCTAAATTATCAACCACAATAAAATCAGCGGGGTCACCTTCACGCAATAATCCTACGGGTAAACGATAATGCAACACGGGATTTACACAAGCCATTTTTAGCGTTTCAAACAATAAATCTGGATATTTTGCTAAGGCTCTTTTTACTAATAAATTAATATGCCCTTCTACCAAATTATCAGGATGTTTATCATCCGAACAAAACATCATATTTTCGTAATGTTCTGGTAATAAGTCAATTAAAGCCTCAAAATTTTTGGCAGCCGAACCCTCCCGAATTAGAATTTTCATGCCATATTTTAGTTTGTCCAATGCTTCATCAGCCGTAAAACATTCATGGTCCGTCTGGCAACCTGCTTCGATATATCTTCGGGCATCGTCGCCTCTTAACCCCGGGGCGTGTCCGTCAATGGGTTTATTGTATTGTTTTGCCAACGCAATTTTGGCCATCATATCAGGGTCTTTATTCAACACACCAGGGAAATTCATCACCTCCGCCAAATACCCAATTTCTGGATAAGTGATAAATAATTCTTCAATATCAAAAGGAGTTATGGTGGCTCCTGCGGTTTCAAAAGTAGTGGCAGGAACGCAGGGAGGAGCGCCAAAACAGAATTTAAAGGGCGTTTCACGACCATTCATAATCATGTACTCTACGCCAGCCTTACCCAAAATATTTCCAATTTCGTGCGGGTCAGAAACCGTGGCAACCGTGCCATGAACCACCGCCAAACGAGCAAATTGAATGGGGGTAAGCATTGAACTTTCCACGTGAACGTGCGCATCCACAAAACCTGGAAGTATGTATGAATTATTGGCTTTTGGGTCTGACTGGTACGTTATTTTTTGAATGATTCCATCTTCTATATCAATAATTCCGTATTGAATTTTCTTGTCAAAAATATTGATGATATTACCTGTGATTTGCATAAATTGTTGATTTTAGAATTGAAAATTACCAATTTATCCTTGTTTTTTATACATATCAGAATACTTTATTATCTTAGGTAGATTATTCAGATTTCTTTACAAGATCTCTTTTACAGTAATATGAGCTGATATAAATTGAGTTAATCGAACTATTTGTGGTTGCTATTTTCTACTTTCGCCTATTATCCTATCTTTGCAAACAAAATTTATAAATATGAAAAAAATGGTTATTGCTCTCGATGGTCATTCGAGTTGTGGAAAAAGTTCTACTGCTAAGCGAGTGGCTAAGAAATTAGGTTATACTTTTATTGATACTGGGGCAATGTATCGAGCGGTGAGTTTATATTTTTATGATAATCACGTGGCTTTGACCAATCCTAAAGAAGTTGAGAAGGCTCTATCAGAAACTCATATCACTTTTCAGTTCAACGAACACCGTGGAGCAAGTGATGTATATTTGAATGGCTTGAATGTAGAAGAGGAAATTCGTAAAATGTACATTTCTCAGATGGTTTCTGAGGTCAGTGCTATCACGATAGTACGAAAAGCAATGGTGGCTCAACAACAAAAAATGGCAAAACATCGTGGCGTAGTCATGGATGGTAGAGATATTGGCACCAAAGTTTTTCCCGATGCAGAAATCAAAGTTTTTATGACCGCCGACCCCGCCATTCGGGCAGAACGGCGCCAACGAGAATTATTAGAAAAGGGCGAATTAGTTGATTTAGATATAATTTTGGCAAATATTAAAAAACGTGATATCATCGACTCAACCCGTGAAGAAGGCCCTTTAATCCAATCAGAAGATGCCATCTTAATGGATACTTCGTATATGATGTTGGATGAACAGGTAGATTTTGTGGTACAACTGCATGATTCGATGATGGCAAAAATGTAAAAATAATAGTAAAATGAACACAAAAACAATAAAATACAATTCCTTAAACGAAATCAAAACCGTTGCCAAAACCATTCTCGAATTCGGACAAAAAACGCCCGTTTGGATTTTTGAAGGGCAAATGGGAGCGGGAAAAACGACACTTATCAAAGCTATCTGTGACGTTTTAGTCGTAACAAGTAATGTACAGAGTCCCACTTATTCATTGGTGAACGAATACACCACAAAGCAAGGCAAAGACCTTTATCATTTTGATTTTTACAGAATTAAAAATGAGGAAGAAGCCATGGATATCGGCGTGGAGGATTATTTATATTCTGGCGAAAGATGTTTTATCGAATGGCCTTCAAAAATTGCTAACTTGTTGCCAACCAAATATTTAGAAATAGAAATCAAAGTCTTGGAAGATGGCGCAAGAGAGATTCATTTGGAAAGAGTGGGGGTTTAGTGTATTTTTATAGTTAAATAATTAAGAAGATGGATATACCTGATGAAAAGGATGTTATCACTCCTTACGAAAAAAAAATAATGGAGAAATTCTGACATTGAAGCAATTGACAGAGCATCTGGACAATATTGATGATAATGACGGAACGATGTCTTACGAAGATTTTAAACAAAAACTAAAAAATGAGAATTTTTAGAATACTCACTTTATTCTTAATAGTCAGCACATTTCCCAGTTTTTCACAAGATAAAATTATCCATAAAATATTATCGAATAAAAGAGTTTTGAAAACTTTGGTTATCTATGAAATTCTTAAACCATCGAAATATATTATTTCTAACAAGACCGAGAAATGGAATAATCATCGTTTTCAAGTATCAAATTATCCTGATGCTAATATTGCAGATGAACATCATCCTTTTAATCATACTTATTTTTTTAAGGATAAGAAAATTGCAAAATTATTCTCAACAGAACAGACTTATTTATATGAAAAATCCATGAGGTTGAATCCTAAAAAAATTAAAATTTTGCCAATAAAAGGGTTTAAAATAGTAGATGAAGGATATAAAACTCACAAAGAAAAAGTATTAATAAAACTGTCTGAACCTGTTTTTAGTAAAAATCAACTTTATGTTTTTATTGAACTAAAAGCTTACTTTAATCAAGAACTATATTCCGTAGAAGGTTTGATTTTGAAGAAAGAAAACGGTAAATGGAATCCTTTTTTCAAAGTTGGAGGAATGTATATGTAAATCAAACCAGTACTCAAATCTTAACTCAAAAAATGCCTAAACCAACAGGTTTTAAAGAAGTCCTTGCTCAATCTGGAATGATCTCGCCGAGCGGCGTTCCCCAAGAGGCATTAGTCTGGACAAAACAAAACGCTAAAAGTTTATTCATCGGAATTCCAAAAGAGGTTTCGATGCAGGAAAGACGTGTATCACTTTCGCCCTCGGCCGTGGGACTTTTGGTGCGCAATGGCCATCAAGTTTTGATTGAAACGGGCGCTGGAAATGGGGCAAAATTTACGGATAATCAATATTCAGATGCGGGTGGACAAATTTCTTATACCACCGAAGAGGTCTTTAAATCTGATGTAATTTTGAAGGTTCAACCTTTGACGGATGTTGAAATAGAATATCTCAATAATGGAGCTACGGTGATTTCAGCCCTGAATATGCCCCGTATGACCAAGGAATATTTTGAGAAATTGAACCGTAAAAAAATCACGGGACTTTGTTACGAATATATCGAAGATAACGTTGGAGGAATGCCCATTATCAGAGCCATGTCCGAAATTGCAGGAAGTACCGTGATGTTAATTGCAGCAGAATGTTTAAGTAGTGCCAATGACGGAATGGGCGTTATTTTGGGCGGAATTACGGGTGTGCCACCCACCAAAGTAGTGATTTTGGGTGCAGGAACAGTTTCGGAATACACCGCCCGAATTGCCATTGGTTTAGGAGCAGATTTGAAGGTTTTTGACAAAGATATTTACAAACTTCAACGCCTAAAATATTCAGTTGGGCATAATATTTATACTTGCATTATTGATTCTCATACGCTTACACAGGCAATTTCGGAAGCGGATGTTGTCATTGGTGCTTTGCGTGCCGAAGATGGTTTTACGCCCTGTATTGTTACAGAAGAAATGGTGTCAATTATGAAGCCCGATTCGGTGATTATTGATGTTTGTATCGACCAAGGAGGCTGTTTTGAAACTTCCGAAATGACAACGCATGATAATCCCATTTTTAGGAAACACGAGGTAATTCATTACTGCGTTCCCAATATTCCTTCACGGGTGGCTCACACTGCTACGCAGGCATTAAGCAATATTTTTACCTCATTTCTCTTGAAAACGGGTAAAACGGGTGGAATAGATGAAGCCATCTTTGCGAACAAATCTTTCATGAAAGGCGTTTATACTTACAAAGGCAGTTTAACAAACGCCAATATCGCCAAAAAATTTGGCATGAATTATAAAGATTTAAGTCTGCTAAGTGCAGCGAGATTTTAATTTGGGATTTTCGATTTTGTTATCAATCCGCAATCTTAAATCGAAAATCCGCAATCAGAATATGTTAGAAGACTACCAAGCCATATCCAATGCCCCCAATTCACCTGAATTAGATGGCAAACATTTAGGAATTATTTCGACTGACTTTGTGATTGTTGCAGAGTTTTTGAAAGAAGCATCCTACCAAATCCGTACTCGTGGATTTTCAAAATATCCCATTTTTGCGGTTTCTCAAAATCCCGTTCCGATTGGCTCAAAATTGATTGGAATTCACGAAATGAATGGTAATCAGTGGCATTATCACGCTTCGATGATGGAAGAATTTGTGCAACGTGCCATTATTGCGGAAGAAAATATTGAGGTTTTTAAAACAAGTTACAAAGACCCCGATGAGTTCTGCTGCTTGTTTGTATTGGATAAAGATTTTGCCAGCTTCGTGTATATTCCTTTTCCAGAAGACTGATTGTAATTTGGGATTGCGGATTTATTGTAACTTTTAAATCAGCAATCCTAAATCTCCTTAGTTCGTTAATTATAAAAAGTCTCCTTATGATCATGCGAAGGGTTCATTAAATACCCTAAATTATTTACAAAACTTGGCTCAATATCTCTTTCATTTTTCATCGTTAGTAAAACAGCTTTCATCTCAATTTTACGTTTTCCTAAATCCGTATTTCCTACCAAAATTACGTAATTGGATTTCACTTTAGCACCTAATTTCAATTGATTGGACAAATTTGGCTTGTGATCAATTTTCAAAAAGGTAAGATTTCGTGGTTAATTAATCCTGCCCCCCAACAAAATCCGAAAGGTAGTTCCTTTATTTACTTCCGAATTTTTCACGGTCAATTTTCCATTGTGATAATTTTCAATAATTCGTTTAGCAAGCGTCAAACCCAAGCCCCAACCACGTTTTTTGGTACTAAAGCCAGGGTTAAAAACCTTACTTAGATTCTTTTTGGCAATTCCTTTTCCAGTATCCGAAATGTCAATGGCAATTTGCTTATTTTTTGTTTCTTTCATCACCACTTTTAAAGCTCCAACGCCCTCCATGGCATCCACAGCATTTTTACAGATATTTTCAATCACCCATTCAAACAAATATTTATTTAATTTTATCGTCATATTTGGGGGTAATTCATTCACCAAATTGAAGGAAACTTTGGTAGAAATTCGTTTTTGAAGATAAGACATAAAGGTTCCAATCGTTTCCACAATATCCTCTTCTTTCAAGACGGGAACGGAACCGATATTCGAGAATCGGGTGGTTATTACATCCAAACGCTGCACGTCTTTTTCTAATTCCTTCACGATTTCTTGGTCGTAAGTGGGGTCCGTTTTGAAATATTCAACCCATGCAGTCAACGAAGAAAGCGGTGTGCCTAATTGATGCGCAGTTTCCTTGGCCAAACCTACCCAAACCCGGTTTTGTTCCGATTTCCGAGAAGCATCAAAAAACAGATAAGCGGCCAATCCGAAGATTAAAACGACAATTAATTGAAAGATTGGATAGTATCGTAAGATATTGAGTAGCTGAGAGTTACCGTAATAAATGTACTCTTTGTGGAAATCCATATCCAACTCGATTGGAGCATTGTCATCTTTGAGGATTTCCTTTAATTTTTCATTTAAAAAATCTTGCTTTTCCTTGGACGATAGTCCTTTAGGAATTTCAATATTATTTGATTCGAGATAACCAGTGCCATTTTTTAAAATTACTGGAATGGTATTATTCTCATTGGCTTGTTTGAATTTTTCAAAAAAGAAATTAACATCTTGATTGGGGTCGCTGGTCATGGTATATTTAATTGACTCGGCATAAATTTCAATCTGTTGTTTTTCTCTTTCTTCTAATTTTGATACCAATTTATCAGTAATGTAAAGTGACGCAGCTCCCACCAATGCACAGAAAACCAAAAAGGCAATTTTCCACCAAGTATTGCGGCTATAAATATCAACGGTTAGAATCATTTTGTTTGTAAAACGGACAGCTTTGTCCGTGGTAAAGTTAAGACTACGAACAAGGCTACCGATGCGTCAGACCGTCGTAATTCACTACAATTTAATTATTTCACACTTTCTAACGACAAATAAACACCTTTATTTCTTAAAATTAACCGATAATAAGGCCTATTTTAGTGTATTACAAATAGCGCTACCATTTTCAAAAATAGCTTCAAAGCTCCTAATAGGTGTCAAAAGAATTTTCAACGTATCTTTAAAACATTTTGAGGAACAAATTTAAAAAATAATTTTCATGAATAAATAATAATAAAAACACTTGACACTTATTTTCATTAGTGAAGTATATTTTTATAATAACTAATTTTTACAGTTCCACTTCAAAACTATCTCTTTACCAACAAATACTCATTCCCACATCGCAAAATTTTCCTTACATTTGTATATGGAAAATTTTGTAGTTTCAGCCCGTAAATATCGCCCACAATTATTTGATTCAGTGGTTGGGCAATCGCATATCACCACGACCCTCAAAAATGCCATTCGTACCAATCATTTAGCTCAAGCTTTTTTGTTTTGTGGTCCACGAGGCGTTGGAAAAACCACTTGTGCAAGGATTTTAGCAAAAACCATTAATTGCGAAAATCTTACCCAAGAGGCCGAAGCCTGTGGAAAGTGCGATTCGTGCGTTTCGTTTCAGAATAATGCTTCTTTCAATATTCACGAATTAGATGCGGCTTCCAACAATTCGGTTGATGATATCCGTAATTTAATTGACCAAGTGCGGTATCCTCCGCAATCAGGCAAGTACAAAATTTATATTATTGATGAGGTTCATATGCTATCAACGAGTGCTTTCAATGCCTTTTTGAAGACTTTGGAGGAGCCTCCATCCTACGCCATTTTTATTCTGGCAACTACCGAAAAGCATAAGATTCTTCCTACCATTTTATCCCGTTGTCAGATATTTGATTTCAATAGAATTCAGATTAATGATATGACTTTGCATTTATCGCAAATTGCGGTGAAAGAAGGAATTTTAGCAGATTTGGAAGCATTGGAATTGATTGCTCAGAAGGCAGATGGTGGTCTTCGTGATGCGCTTTCAATGTTTGATTTAAACGTCACTTTCTCGAAAGATAATGTTCTCAAATACGCCGAAGTGCTTGATAATCTACACATTCTGGATTATGATTATTATTTCAAAATGACAGATGCGCTCCTGAATTCTAAAGTTTCCGATTCATTTTTATTATTCGATGAAATCTTGAAAAAAGGCTTTGACGGACATCAATTTATCGTTGGATTATTGGAGCATTTCAGAAATATTTTAGTGTGTAAAGACCCCGTAACGGTCAGATTATTACAGGTTTCGGAGTCGGTTCAGAAGAAATATTTAGAACAATCGGCAGCGGCACCTTATTCATTTTTAGTATCAGCCTTAAGTATCGGCTCATCTTGCGATTTGAATTATAAAGCGGCTAAAAATCAAAAACTGCACGTAGAAATCTGTCTCTTGAAATTGGCAAATATTGCCAATGTTTTGAACTTAGCCACACTACCCGCCACGGAGGGCGATGGCGGGGGAAAGTAGTTAAGGGGGAAGAAATGGAGAAAGGAGAAAGGAGAAAAGAAGAAACAAAAGCCTCATCCCAACCCACATTATCTAATCCTGAACCCTTAACCCTTAACACCGAACCCCTAACCCCTAATATCTCTATTGGTAAATTGAGAAGTACGGCAACGATTGGAAAACCAATAGTTCAGCAAGTTTCGCAAGCCGTTTCGGAGGTACAAGAGCCTCTAATTAAGCAAAATAAACCATTTACGATTAATGAATTACAACCAATTTGGGATCAATTAATCAAGGATTTAGAAGTACGAAGGCGATTCAGTGAGTACGTAATTTTGAATAGAAAGTTTACCTTAAAAGGTACAACCATTCATTTGGAAGTAGATAATGAAATTCAAATTGACCTTTTAACGACTACTTTACGAACGGAGGTCTTGAATTTTTTACGTAAAGAATTACAGAATTCGACTATTCATTTAGAGATTGTGGTAGCTGAACAAGAAAATACGACTTTAATTTATACCCAAGCCGATAAATTTAGGTTTTTAGCCGAAAAAAATCCCGCTTTAATTGAATTGAGAAGTGTGTTGGGCTTGGATTATGATTATTGATTTTCAAAAGCCCAACAACCATTGGGCTTTTGTTTTTATAAATATACACATCATGAAAGTGGTCATTGAACCTAAAATCATTAAAAACTATACCATTATCGGCCAAGGATTGGCGGGTTCTATTCTTGCTTATTTTCTGTTGAAGGAAGGTCAAAACGTTAAAATTTTTAATGCGCCCGATATTCCTTCGTCCTCTAAAGTTGCGGCAGGAATTTACAACCCAGTCACGGGTAAAAGATTGGTTAAGACTTGGTTGGCCGATAAAATATTTCCATTTTTAGAAGATTATTATCCGCAATTGGAACAAGAATTGAACGCCAAATTCTTTCATCCTATGTCGCTTTTTCATCCTTTTCCCGATGAAGCATCGCAAAAATTTTTCAAAAGTGACCACGTTTCTGATGATTTTTCTGATTTTTGTAGCTTATCCTTTGAAAATACCAATCACCAAGAAATTGTCAATAGTACGCTTGGAGGAATCACGATGAAACACGCTGGTTGGGTAGATTTGAAAGTGATGCTAAGTGCTTTTAGAGACTATTTTTTAGCAAAAAATATCCTTTTTGAAACGAACGAAGCTCCTGAAATTTCGGAAGATATAACCATTTTTTGTGAAGGATTTAATGGCAAATTCAACTCGCATTTCAGTTATTTACCTTTCAATCCTGTAAAAGGTGAAATCTTAGACATTGAAATACAAAACCTTGATTTACAGGAAATTATCAATCAAGGGGCATTTGTAATTCCGCTCGAAAATAATATATTCAGACTTGGAGCAACCTATAAATGGGATACTTTAGATTTTAATGCTACGGAAGACGGGAAAAATGCTTTGATTGAAAAATATCAAAAACTCATGAAGCCGCAAATGCGTATATTATCTCAACTTGCAGGCGTAAGACCCGCTACTAAAGACCGTCGCCCATTTTTAGGAATGCACGCTGAGGTGGAAAATATTGGCATTTTTAATGGTTTTGGCTCTAAAGGAGTGTCATTGGCACCCTTTTTTGGAAAACAATTTGTGGATTTTTTGGTCTATCAAAAAGAACTTCATCCAGAAGTCAATATTAATCGTTTTGCTTCGTTATATTTAGGGCATTAAAAGCTGTGTTTTAAGTGATATTTAGTTCTATGTACTTAGTTTTCAAAAATCTAATACACATAAATACACCGAAACAAAGTCTGTAATACCGAAAACTAAGAACTAAAAAGACCTAAAATATAAAATGAAAAAAGTATTACTCTTCATGCTATTCATTCTGACTTTCTATTATTCGGAGGCTCAGAATTTTTTCCCTACGCAAGAGCCTTTTGGAAAAAATAGAATTCAATATCGCCCTTTTAAATGGCAGGTTTTAACTTCACAAAACTTTGAGGTTTACTTTTATGAAGGTGGACAACAAACGGCAACCTTAGCAATTCAGTTGGCAGAGACTGACTTTGACCGAATCACGGAGATTTTGGGTTATTCGCCTTTTAGTCGCACGAAAGTATTTATTTATACTTCTACCCAAGACCTCAATCAGAGCAATGTAGGCTTAAATCTTTCGAGTGAACGTGAAATTAAGGAAGAAAATTTGGCAAAATCTCGCATTGAAATTGCTTATTCTGGCAATTCAGCTTCGTTCAGAAAAGACCTAATTCGGGAAGTATCTCATGTGTATGTCCATGATATGTTGTACGGAGGAAGCATCAAAGAATCATTGCAAAACTCTTTACTTTTGAGCGTTCCAGACTGGTTCATGAATGGCATAACTACTTATATTTCAGAAGGTTGGAGTACTGAAATGGATTCGTATGTGCGTAATGCCATTGCTAATAAAACGTTGAGAAAACCAAGCCAAACCGTTGGAAAAGAATCAGCATTGGTGGGTCAATCAATCTGGAATTTTATTGCCGAGCGTTATGGAAAAGACAATATTTCTAATATTCTTAACCTCACTCGAATTATCCGAAATGAGCAAACCTCTATTTCCAGTACCTTGGGAATGCCATTCAGCAAAGTCATCAAAGAATGGCGTGAATATTATGCTGGTATGGCAGATAATATAAATGCAAGTTACGCTGCTACCAATTACGATTTCAAAGTAAAAGAAGTAAAATTCAATAGTTCTGACCAAGTAAATAAGTTCAAAATAAGTCCAGACGGAGCATTTTTGGCTTATTCAAGAAATGAATTAGGCCGTTCGTCAGTGGAAGTAATGGACTTGAAAACCAAACGAACCGTTAATATTTTGACTTCGGGGTATAAAACGCTAAACCAATCAATCGACTATAATACTCCCCTCCTATCTTGGACAAAAGGCGGTACTTTAGCTGTAATTTATGAAAATCAAGGAGACGTAATTCTGAATATTTACAATGATATTACCGAGAAAGATTTAACGGGAAAATTTGCCTCAAGAAAGTATTTGAAAGACTTTGCCCAAATCCAAGATTTTGATGTTTCGGATAATGGAACAACGCTTGTTTTGAGCGCCATTGGTAAAGGACAAAACGATTTATTCCTTTACGACATAGCTCGGGGCAGAATTACACAACTAACCAACGACCTTTATGACGATCTTAGTCCTCGATTTGTGGGTTCGGCGGGTAAATTTATTTTTACGTCAAACCGTTTGAAAGATTCTTTGGATGTTGATAAAGGTTCTTATAAAACCCTTACCAATAAATTCAATTTATTTCTTCACGAAGGTAAAGCAAAACAAGAAACCGTTAGACGTTTGGTGGACTCAATGGGTTCAATTTCAAATCCCGTGGTGGCGGATGGGAATACGGTTTATTTCTTGAGCGATGAGCGTGGAATCAGAAATATTTATCGACTTACGGCCAGCGATTCTACCTTGGTTCAGGTAAGTAATTCACGCAATGATATTTATGACTTCGATTTCTCTCCAAGTTCTAATGGCTTGGTAATGAAAACGATAGAAGGAAATTCTGAGATTATTTCATTCAAACAAAAAGCTGATTTTACCGTTAAAAATAACCTTCCTTACACGGGTCGAAATGTAAAATTATATGGGATTGTTCAGAATACTCCTACGCCAAACGACAAGACTAAAACAGACAATTCGGTGGCAATTACGAATTCAGAAACGCCAATAACGAAGTCTAAAATCATTTTAGAAAAAGGGGAAATTGATACCGAAAACTATCAATTTGACTCAGGAACGTTTACCAAAAAGAATACGGATATTCAGCCGAATACCCCTAAAAATGAGAAGAAAAACAAGGTTGATAAAATTATATTATCGAAGCAAAATAGAAAAGAAAATATAAAAATTAGAGGCCCTGTTGATTACAATAATCCTTTCGTTGTGAATAATACCGACCTTGATTTTGTGGTTGATCCATTGCCTCAGCGGGGTTTTGGGTTGAAAGGAACGATTAATATGAATGATTTATTGGAAAATCATCATTTGCAAGGAGGAATTTTTATTACACCAAACTTGAAAAACTCTGATTTGTGGGGGCAATATTCTTATTTGGCAAAACGCATTGATTATAGTGTTCGATACGACCGCCGTTCAATCAGTGAAGACGTTGAACAAGGCGCTAAAAAATACCGTTTTAATAAACTGACACTTTCGGCTTCTTATCCAATTAATGCGAATACAAGAGTCACGGTTTCGCCATCATATACAACAAATCGTTTCTTAGATTTAGCCAATCTTTCTACGCCCGATGGCTTTTCGGATTACATGGGCGGACGGGCAGAATTTGTTTTTGATAATACAATAAGTCACGGTTTGAACCAATTAGAAGGTACTCGGGTGCGTGTTCGTTTTGACCATTATACAGGTTTGAGCAATGCTAACGATGGTTTTGACCGCTTTTATGCCGACATTAGACATTATCTCAGATTCGGAAAAGGACTAATTTTGGCAACTCGTTTATCAGGCGGGCATTCCTTTGGAAATGCTCCGAAACAGACCGTAATGGGTGGTATGGACAATTGGTTGGAATGTCAATATGAAAACCGTACTGATAATAATAATCCATTTAATAATTCAAGATTTGATAATAAAGACATCTTTTTCTTAGATTATGCCACGCCATTGAGAGGATTTAATGTTAATAAATTGTCGGGCGTTAGTCATTTAGCGTTTAATCTTGAATTACGACTGCCCGTTGCCAAGTACATTTACGATGGGCCGATTTACAGTAATTTCTTTAAAAACTTACTGCTTACGACCTTTACGGATGTAGGAACCGCTTGGACGGGTGTTGGACCTTTTGCTCGTAAAAACGGATTTAATACCAGCGTAATTGGTGGAGGATCATTACCATTTCAAGCTACGGTAACAGATTTTAGAAATCCATTTCTGATTGGTTATGGCGTAGGTGCCAGAACCACTTTATTGGGTTATTACATTAAATATGACCTTGGTTGGGGTTGGGAAAATAAGGAGGTTAAAGCCCCAATTTCTTACGTGACGTTGGGATACGATTTTTAAGAATTGATAAAATTTTATTTTTTTAAGAAGCCTTTGCACTGCGCAAGGGCTTCCGTTTTTTGAATTTATTTTGCCAAATAAACAAAACTCATGAAACCAATTTATACAATTATTTTACTATTGATAATCAAGTCCTCCTTGATTCAAGGTCAAAATGTAAATTTTACATCTTCCAATCTACCCATTCTTAAAATTAATACCAACGGGAAAACGATATTCAATGAGCCAAAAATTTTGGCCGATATGCAATTGATTTATAATGGAGTTGGTAAAATAAATGACGCTACGGATAAACCAACGGGATATTTAGGTAAAACAGGTATTGAATTTAGAGGGTCAACTTCTCAGCAATTATTTCCCAAAAAACCTTATGGACTTGAACTGTGGGTGGATTCAACTCAGAAGAGTCGCAAGTATGCCCTTTTAGGTATGCCCGAAGAATCTGACTGGGTTTTGAATGCAACGTACAACGACAAAACGCTCATGCGTGATGTATTATCCTATGATTTGGCCAATCGTATGGGACGTTACGCTACTCGCTCTCGCTACTGTGAAATAGTCATTAATGATAAATATGAAGGGCTTTATATTTTAATGGAAAAAGTTAAACGAGATAAAAATCGAGTGGATGTTTCGTCACTAAAATTAACCGATAATACGGGTGATGATGTGACGGGAGGCTATATTTTGAAAATTGATAAAACCGAGGGGTCGACGTCAAAATTGTGGAATACTACTTTGACGGTTGGTTTACAGACTTTTACTATTCCGATTCAAATTGAATACCCAAAAATTACAGATATCACGGAAGCTCAATTTAATTATATCAAAAAATATGTTACCGATTTTGAAACTTCTTTGAAAGGGTCAGACTATTTGACACCCAAAGCACAATGGCGAGACATGATTGATATTGACTCTTTTGTCGATTATTTTTTGATAACCGAATTTACCAAAAATGTGGACGGATATCGCCTCAGCACGTATTTTTATAAAGAAAAAGACTCAAAAGGTGGTAAACTAAAAATGGGACCCGCTTGGGACTATAACTTGGCTTTTGGCAATGCTGATTACCTTGAAGGTTACAAAACGACTGGTTGGCAATTCAAAATCAACGACTTGGCAATTCAAGCAAAAGATACTTATTTCCTTTCGCCAACATGGTGGGAACGCCTTGCCGTTGATTCAACTTTCAGATATAAAGCCTCCAAACGTTGGGAAGTATTACGCAAAACTGCCCTTAATCCAAACAGAATTAATGCTTGGATGGATTCCACTGCCAATGTTTTACAAGAGCCAAGAGTCAGAAATAATAATAGATGGACGGGTGTTTTGGGCTATAAAATTTGGCCAAATTACTTCGTAGGAGCCACTTACGAGCAAGAAACGGCTTGGCTGAAAGACTGGATTCGTCAAAGAACCGATTGGTTGGATGCACAATTAAAAGTCTTCGGTCAGCCACTTGCCAATGAAGAAGAAATTGCCAGAAAATTTCCTTTAAGGGTTTTCCCGAATCCAACAGAATCTGAAACGATTATTGAATATGATGTTTTGAAGAAAGGGAAAGTAAGGATTAATATGTATGATTTTACTGGAAAATTGTTGAAAACGGTTTTGGATGAAGATAAAAATATTAATACCTATCAAATAAAATTAAACAGCGAAAACTTATCCTCTGGCATGTATTTAATTGATTATCAATTAGATAATATTCACGTTGAGAGTATGAGGATTATGAAGAAATAGTTATCAGTTAAAATGAGTCCGATTTTGAGATAAAAGTTTCATTACCAGTAACTGCTAACCAGTAACTAAATCATCCCTCAAAAGCCACTTTCACGTGCGAACCATCGCAATAAGGTTTATTTTGAGAAGCACCGCATCGACAAAAAGCCGTTGTTTGAGATTTCAACGATTCATTGCCTACTTTATCCTTCACCTTCAAGTTTCCGTACACCAGCAACGGGCCATTCTCCAATACTTCCACCACAGTATTAATACTTTCTGTACTTTCTTGATTGGCTTCATCATTCATAAAATAGGTCAATGCAGCTGATGGACAGGCTTTTATCTGATTAATAATTTCTTCGGTTTGTCCATTTTCAGTGGTTACCCAAGGGCGTTTTCGGGGATCGAAAACTTGCGGAAGTCCACGAAAACATATCGCAGAATGAATACATTTTGAGGGTTCCCAAACAATCGTTACTTCTCCGTTTGAATACTTTTTAATAATTTCCATATAATTTTTGACAATAAGTTTTTAAGTGATTTATAAATCCGTTCTCTTTTTTTAAGGATAAAGAATTAACCTTTCTATACAAAATTCTCTATCCTCTTATTAACTATTAACTCATTTTTCCCGACCTTTACCATGAATTTATATAAAAATACTGAAAAATGGAATTGGAAACCTTAGAAATTCCTAAAACAATTATACCGCTTTTAGAGAAAACCCACGCTGCTTCTGCCGAAGTTAGGCGTTTGAACGATACCCAGAAGAAAGAGATTCTGAATCGTTTAGCATCCGTCTTAGAAGAAAATACTGCTAACATAATCGCTGAAAACCAGAAGGATTTACTTCGTATGGATTTGGCAGACCCCAAATATGATCGTCTGAAATTGACGGAAGCACGCATCGAAGATTTAGCTGAAAGTATGCGAGAAATTGCTAATCTTACCGACCCCTCTGGACAGGTTTTCATGGAAAGTGAATTAGCTAATGGTTTAAAAATAAAAAAGATAGCCGTTCCAATGGGCGTTGTTGGCGTGATTTACGAAGCCCGCCCCAACGTAACGGTTGATGTAACTGCCCTGTGTTTGCGTTCGGGAAATGCCGTAGTTTTACGGGGTGGTTCGGATGCTTTTGTCACGAATTCATTTTTAGTAAATTTGATTCATAATGTACTCAGAGAATTTGGCGTTGATACCCATTGTATCACCCTGCTCCCACCCGACCGTGCGTTGGTAAAAGAACTTCTGACCGCTACTCGCTACGTTGATTTAATCATTCCTCGTGGTTCAGAATCCTTGATTCAATTTGTGCGTAAACATTCACTCGTTCCCACCATTGAAACGGGTGCGGGCGTGTGTCATACTTATGTGGAAACGACCGCAGATTTGCAAAAAGCGGCAGATATTGTGGTGAATGCCAAAGTTTCACGTCCCTCCGTTTGTAATTCTTTGGATACGGTCGTGGTGGATGAAGCCATTGCCGAAGCTTTTTTACCGATGCTTAAAGCTGGTTTTTTGAAATGGAATGTTGAAGTTTTTGCCGATGAAATATCGCATAAAATATTCTCCAAAATTGAATATCCTTATCTACAAAAAGCTTCTCAAGATGATTTTGGCAGAGAATTTTTAGATTATAAATGTTCGGTGAAAGTAGTTTCGGGAATCAATGAAGCCTTGAAACATATCAGTAAATATTCGTCTCGACATTCGGAAGCTATTATTTCTAAAAATCAAGACTATTGCGACCAATTTATTCAAGAAGTGGATGCAGCGGCAGTTTATACCAATGCTTCTACTCGTTTCACGGATGGTGGGCAATTTGGCTTAGGGGCAGAAATTGGTATTTCTACCCAAAAACTTCACGCCCGTGGACCTTTTGCTCTGGAGAAATTAGTAACGGAAAAATGGATTGTTACGGGCGATGGACAAGTGAGGTGGTAGGTATTAAATTCACCCTATAATTTAACAATTACCAAAACAAGATGTTAATAGACTATCAAATATTAACTAATAATCAAAATTAAATTAGGTCATGAACGAAACAATAGAGAAATTACAAAAAACAATTGAACCATTAAGACAAGAAATTATTAACCATAAAGTTTATTCCGTGATTAAAGACGTTGAAGACTTGAAGGTTTTTATGAAATACCACATTTATGCGGTTTGGGATTTTATGTCACTTTTAAAAGCATTACAGAATAATTTGACTTGTACTTCAGTTCCGTGGTTTCCTAAAGGTTCGGCAGATACTCGCCACCTTATTAATGAAATCGTGGTGGGCGAAGAATCGGATGTGGATTTATATGGACAAAGAAAAAGTCATTTTGAAATGTACTTAGATGCCATGAAACAATGTGGAGCCGACACAACCCCCATCGAAACATTTATTGAAGAATTAAAGCAAACAGGTAACTTCGAGCGTGCCTTTGAAAAATCGAGTACGCCAAAAGAAGCTAAAGAATTTGTTGAATTCACTTTTAAAGTGATTGAAAGTGATAAAAATTATTTGCAATCGGCCATTTTTACTTTCGGAAGGGAAGATTTAATACCAGGTATGTTTATTTCAATTATTAACGACACGCATACCAATTTCCCTGATAGTCTTTCAATTTTTAAGTATTATTTAGAAAGACATATCGAAGTAGATGGCGACCACCACAGTCATCTTGCTTTGCAAATGACCTCAAATTTGTGCGGTACAAATGAACAATTTTGGTTGGAAGCACAACAAACGACCATACAATCACTTCAAAAACGGATTAGCCTTTGGGACGGAGTTTATCAAGAACTCACCGAGAGAAATTCGAGTAACATATTTACAGACCACAATTTGACCGAAGTAATGGAAGACTCCATCCTGTAAAACAACTGTTTTTATGAAAATAGAAGCCTACCAAATATCGGAGGTCATTAATTTAAAGAAGTTCAGAAACGAGTATACCAGCCAACCGTTGATATTTAACAATTCTGAACTTTTTTATAAACAAGATGATGATAAATATTGCTATTTGCTAAGCTACGGAATTGTGGTTTTCGCCAGTTTTACTGACTTAGAAAAAAGTGAATTCCTGAAATTTGTGAAAGGTTTTATTGAAGATGAGGTACATGAAAAATACGAAGAACATTTCATAGTCCAAACCGACCCTTCTGTTTCGGTTGTGCTAAGTTACAATTCCATCACGGTTTCGGAAATTACGGATAATACGGTTAGAATTGTGATGCTGAATATTGGTCAATCCGTGGCCTTAGATTTTTACGAAGATTTGACTTTGGAGATTTTCAAAGATTCCCGTGAGATTACGGACGAACTCGAAAAAACGGGAACATTCAAATATTCTAAGAAGGGTTTACTGAAATTTGTTGGCAGAACCATCAACATCAAAAATAGTATTATTGATAACCTCTATATTTTTGATGCACCCGAAGAAGTATGGGAAAATGAACATTTAGAACGAATAGACAAGGGTTTAAAGAAAACTTTTGATCTCAAAATGCGCTATCAGGACATTGATTATAAACTCAAAATCGTGCAGGACAATCTCCGACTTTTTACAGATTTACTCCAAAATCGAGAATCTACTCGCCTCGAATGGATTGTAATTATTCTGATTTTGATTGAGGTTTTTGATATTTTTATTAAGAAATTATTTTAAAAATTTACCGTTTAACCTTAATGCCATGAAAGCAATAACATTATTTACCGCTTTACTTTTATTGAACTTTACGTCCTTTGCTCAAAACAAAGAAATCATCAAAACCGACAAAGCTCCCGTACCCATTGCGCCGTACAGTCAGGGCGTAAAAGCCAATGGTTTTCTGTTTGTGTCGGGACAAATTGGGTTAAATCCAGGTACTCGTAAATTAGTAGAAGGCGGCATGGAAGCAGAAGCCACACAAATTATGGAAAATATTCGTGCAATTCTGTCGGCGGGCGGTGCGAGAATGGAAGATGTTATTAGTACAACCGTTTATCTTAAAAACATGGATGATTTCCAGAAAATGAATGCCATTTATGGAAAATATTTCACCGCTAACTTCCCTACACGTAGCACCGTGGGCGTATCAAGTTTGGCAGGTGGAGCAAATATTGAGATAACGGTTACGGCTTTATTGCCGATGAAAAAGAAATAGAAAAGTTATTAATTATCTCGAATTTAAAGCGGTCTAACAAACCGCTTTTTTTATGCCTAAAAATATATTTACAAAAAACTAAGAGAATAGTTTGTAAACTAAAATATTAGTTATATATTTATTCTGTAATTGAAATTAAGGTATCCATTAAAAATATAAAATTATGCAACCAGAAAGAGAATTAACCAAAGCCGAAGAGCAAATTATGCAGGTGCTTTGGCAAATAGAAAAAGGATTCGTCAAAGATGTTTTGGACGAATTGCCAGAACCTAAGCCAGCCTACAATACAGTTTCAACAATTATCAGAATTTTACAAGAAAAAGGATTTGTTAGTCACAATTCTTACGGAAAATCGCACGAGTATTTTCCGATTGTGAGCAAAGATAATTACAGTTCTTTTGCCACCGAGAAATTAGTGGAAGGCTATTTCGAAAATTCATTTTCGAGCCTGTTTTCATTTTTCTCAAAAAAAGGAAAAATTGACGTGAAAGATGCCGATGAGATTTTGGCGATGATTAATAAAATGAAAGAAGACGAGGAGAAGAAATAATTGATAATTCAAAATTCTGAAAAGATTACGAGTGTTGTTGTCAGTGTCTCCACTGACAAATATAGTCCGACTTTCATGACAACAAAGGGTAAATCAACCTAAAATTGTCCTTAGTTCACACCTGAATAAAAATTACTGAGTACATCAAACAAAAGTTTAAATAGTTCTACACTCAAATTTTAGAAAACTTTCTATTTTTCCAAAAATCGAACAACGAAAAACAAACATCCAAACCAATGGCTGAAATATCTGCATCCGACCAAGCCCCAAAAGGCAAAAAAGCCCGTAGCCACAAGCTATCAACCAAAATCGACATGACTCCCATGGTAGATTTGGGCTTTCTTTTGATTACTTTTTTTATGCTTACCACTTCGCTGATGAAACCCGTAACCATGCAACTGAATATGCCTGATAAGGAAAAAATCGTAAAAACCTCCCCTATCCGTTGTTCAGAATCATTGAATGTGGTGATTGATGCCGACAATAAAGTGCATTATTATCAAGGGGAATGTAATCCAGAAGTCCATACAACTGACTTTTCGGATAATGGAATTCGACAAGTTTTGTTTGATTATAAACGTAAAATTGGCGATGTTTTTACAGTCGTAATCAAATCGACAGACCAAGCAAAATACCGTAATATGGTGGATTTGTTGGACGAAATGACGATTACCAACAACCGTCATTATGCCATTGTGGCAATAACCGATGAAGATAAAAAGCATTTAAAGTTGTGATGGAGTGAGTTGTAAGTTAGTGATTTAACTAACTACGCTATCCTCAAATCACTAACTCTCAATTCACTCAATCACAACTCAAAAACATTATGAACTGGCTCAACTACCTTCTCCAAGTGAATCTTTATTTGATTCTATTCTATGGTTTTTATCGTATTTTATTGCGTACAGAAACCTTCTTTAATCTCAATCGGGGCTACTTGGTGGCATCGGCGGCATTGGCGTTTTTCATTCCATTGATGCAGTCGGAATGGGTACGGAGTTGGTTTGTGACCGAACAGATTTCCCAAACTATTAATGTATTTTATGACCCGCAGGTATTCTACGTACAAGTGAGTAAGCAAGCCCACACGCTCACATTGGGCGATTTTATGGCTATTTTTTATATCACAGGAATCTTGATTGGCATTGCTCGTTTTGGCGGAAATTTGGTCTATTTGGGAAAAATGATGAAGCGAAAAATCGTTCAGAAAGAACAAAAACAGGCTTTTTCGTTCTTTAACGTGCTGTTTGTAAGCAAAGAATTAAAGAATCGTTCAACCATTATGAAGCACGAATTTGTCCATATTCGTCAATTACATTCTGCCGATGTACTATTGTTTGAATTGATTGCCATTTTCAACTGGTTTAATCCTGTGGTGTATCTCTATAAAAGTTCAATTAAACACATTCACGAATTTATTGCCGACGAAGTTGCGAGTCGTAACGAAGCCTCAAAATCGGAATATGCCATGCTTTTATTTCAAGAACAATTTGGTGTGCAAGCGATTCCACTTACCAATAATTTTTTCAATCAATCACTCCTAAAATTACGTATAAAAATGTTAAATAAAGAACGTTCTACCCAAACTGCCATGCTGAAATATGGCTTAATTGCTCCTCTTTTTATTGTGATGATTGTGGTTTCTTCGGCTACTTTAGCGAGTAAAGAATTGGCTAAAATTGAAGATAAAGTCGAAGAATTTTCGGATAAAGATTTGGCGAAAGTTATCGAAAAACCTTCTGAAACGGTTACAGAGACATTATTGAAAGATAATATTGATTTGTCAAAGGCATTTATTATTAGTCCTGATTTGGTGGATGAGGTGAAGGCGATTTCTAAAAGTACCAGAGATACAAATAAAGTATTTACTGCCGTCGAACAAAATGCTGAATTTCCTGGGGGTATGAAAGCATTTGGGCAATATTTACAGGAGAATTTAGAATATCCTGCTTCAGCACAAAAAGCAAATGTTTCTGGAAAAGTTTACATTCAATTTATAGTCAATACAGATGGTTCACCTTCCGATTTTACAGTTTTAAAATCGGCTGGCTACGGTTTTGATGAAGAAGCATTAAGAGTATTAGAACTTGCTCCAAAATGGACTCCCGGCAAACAAAGTGGAAGAGTTGTGAGAAGTCGTTTTACTGTTCCAATTAATTTTGCATTGAAAGAAGAAGTGGAAAGTTCAAGCATTTTTACTGTACCAAATAATAGGAAAAACACTACTCAGAATATTTCAATAAGCGATTCTATTTCTGTGGAAAACCCTTTATACATTATTGATGGAAAAGAAATATACGATACGGATAATATTAATAAAATCGACTCCAAAACAATTGATAAAATTGAAGTTTTTAAAGGTGAGAAAGCAATTATGCGTTATGGTGATAAAGGGAAAAAGGGTGTAATTGTAATTACTTTGAAAAAGAAATAGTTATTGTATAGACCGAGTAATTGCTGTTTTATTTAACATTGTGAATAAAAGTAGGACAGGTTTCCAACCTGTCCCCCCACCCCAACAAGTGGGGATTTTTTAAAACTCAATCAACTAAAAAATTAGTTTCATCTTAAACAATAAATAATCATGCAAAATCACCCAGAAAATCATGCAACCTTGGAAGAAATTGTCTTCCAAAATCGTAATAAAAGCTACGGAGCTTATTCGTTACGAATTGATTATGAAAATGTCATCAAAAAATCTCTTTTGATTGGTATTAGTATTTTTGGATTGGCGGTGCTTACACCGATGCTTTGGGCAAAAGTGGAAAGCAAAATTAATAGAGAAGTAATTGCCACGGTAACTGATGTAGTAATCCCTCCGCCACCAGAAAAAGTTGAACCTCCAGAAATTGAAACGCCTCCGCCCGTAGAACCTGAACCAGAAGTGAGAAGTCAAACGAGATTCGTAGAGGTTGAAATAGTTGAAGACCCAAAAAATGTAGAATTACCGCCCGACCAAGACGATTTGAATAAAGCCATTAATATTGGAACACAAAATGTAGAAGGCGTCGATGAACCAATCCCGACCGAAGACCCCGACGCCACAAAAACAAATCAATCAGAAATACCCGTTGAAGTAAAAGTTGAAGATAATACTGTTTACATTACCGTTGAACAAAATCCAGAGTTTGCGGGAGGCATGAACGCCTTATTGAAATTTCTACAAAAAAACCTCCGCTATCCTACGCCAGCGGTTGATGCAAACGTTGGTGGCAAAGTTTATATGCAGTTTGTGGTTGGTCAGGATGGAAATATCTCAAAAGTTGATGTGTCGAAAGGCATTGGTTTCGGTTGTGATGAAGAAGCCCAAAGAGTGGTAAAACTCATGCCCAAATGGTCACCAGGGAGACAGTCGGGCAGAGCAGTTGCCGTGAAATTTACTTTGCCGATTAGTTTTCAGCTTGCGGAATAGAAAAAGAGAAATGGAGGAATGGAGACAGGAGAAAATTTATAGCTCTCTTATTCCATTCCTACTGTCTCCATTTTTACATTCGTTCCTTCCGAATCTCCGATAAAGTCCACAATGCCAAACCAGTTTCTACCACCGCAAAGAAAATCAAAACAGGTTTTGCCATCCCTAAGATTACAAACATTACTAAGCCCGCACAAAAAAGTAAACGACCTTGAACGGTTGCACGAATAACCTCTTTCCCTCCATTTTTATACATGGCATAATAATAAAATGATAATACCAAAACCAACAATCCCAATACCCGAATCCAGATTTCGGAAGTAGGTTCAAGTCCAAAGGTTGCTAATAAAAAGTTAGGAATGAATAACAATTGTAAGCCCGAAATAAGGACATAGGCAATTTGTCCAAGAAGTGATTTATAGTATTTTTTCTGCATAGTTTTTGGGTTTTAAATATCTGATAATCAAGTTACTAAATATTTTTATCAAACAAAAAATAAATAGTGTTTCACTGCTTATACTAACCCAAATGGATAATCGAAACAAGTTTTAATGGATTTTAATAATTCCAAGTTCATCGTTAACACTACACCGCCCGATTTTCCATTGATAATTATTGTTAAAAGTCTCCATAATTAACTTGCAGACATAATAACCCTAAGTCTAAACGCCACAAATCGACTACTTGGTTACGGTCATCCAATACGAATTGTACGAAAAATTGCCTTTTGACATGAGCTTCGTACAATTCTTTTTTTACCACCGAATCCTTCCGAATATCGCCCGTTTTACGCATATACAAGGCATTATACGGAATTTTGTTGTACGATAACCAATTCATCGTTTGACTTCTTGAAGAGTCTTCTCTCCCCGACATTAAGATTATTTTTACGCCTTTTTCGTGGTACGTTTTCACAATTTCTGCCACAGGAATATTTAACAAATCCGTCTCACAACGTTTTGCATCAAAAGGGCTTCGGTCGTGAATAATTGCCAAAGTTCCGTCCAAATCGCACAGAATAGCGGGTGGTAAAGTATCATCTTGTTCTTGATAATGTGGACCACGCTCGTCTTTCAAAATATGTTGTTTATACATTCGAATAATCACATCTCGACCCACTTTTTTATCCCTTTTTTCGTCCCGTTCCAAACATTCATCCAAGGTTGTATCAAAACCTTTTATCTCAATATTAACCTTATCACCCGAATCCTTCATGTATTTTTGAACGACTTGCGTAATCCGTTCAATCGGTCGATCGGATAGATTAGTATCGTCAATTACCACGTGTTTTCCTTCTTTCAGAGCCTCTACGAGCATAAAATCACGGACACGTTCCACAAATTTTTCGTTGGGATTGCTGTGCATTGAATTATCCAACATGGCTCGTAATTCGTCTTTATTTAGTCGTTTCCAAGCGTGTGGATTTTCAGTTAATAAATTTCTGGCAAAAGTAGATTTTCCGCTTGCGGGTAATCCACGTAGTATTAGTAGTTTTTTCATTTTGTAAAGCTGTGAGATGTGAGCTTTGAGCAATGAGTTTTACCCTGCCAAATACGCTCTAAATCTCCATACAATATTCTTTTCTGAATTTTAAATATTATGTCACATAACCGCTGACGAGGTAAAAACTGTCGTCAGGGTCATCAGACGAAACCCTGACGACGGTTTTTACCTCGTCAGCGGTTAATTCCAAACTTTGAAATTTAAGTTTCTTTAATCTCAATGCTCATAGCTCATTACTCACAGCTATAACGCACCTCCAACAACAACTCATTCACAAAATCCTTATCCACATCGTCGGGCAAATCACTTTTTTCAAAGTAGGAATTTAGTCTTAAAATATCCGCTTCAGCTTTTTCCATGAAGCGTTCCAAATCAATTTCTCCTCTCCGTATTTTCAATAAATCTTGGGCATTTGGTCGTCTGACGATGATGGTTTTTTGTTCGGCAATTTCCAAAGCCATATCCAACAACCGCTGACAATGCAAGAGATTTTTACCATCAATTTGTTGTCCGTGATTTTCAATATCCACGTAGCGTTGCGTATTGCGGTTTTTCAGCCAGTCGGTATATTGCACAAAATCCTTGCAATGACTTGAATATCCTTCCTTGTTAAAATACAAAATCGTTAAATCCTTCTCCCCTTTTGGTACGGAACTCAATCTGATATTATCACCATTTTCAGCCATAATTCCCCGATAACCCAATTGCTTCGAAGCATCATAATGCAGGGCGTAACAATCCTTGAAATGGGCTAAATTGACCAATCCACAACGTTTTTCATCTAAATTATTATCCGATAAAAAGGTTTCCAAAGGCAAGGTTTTACCATTTTGATACACAAAACAAAAATCCATCAACGACTTCCGAACCATTCTTTCTTTCTCCCAATTCATCTTTTTGTCCAACCCTTTCGCTTTTTTGATTTGGGCAACGGCATATCCGCCAAAAGAATGTAAACACTTCTTTGTCAAGAATTTATCACGATGTTGCAGGATTAAATCAAAAGCTGGATGTTTTTCGATGATACAATCTTCGGGCATAAAAAGCAATTCCAACATCGTAGGATTTGCCGATTGAAGCAATTGCAAAAATCGCCGAACTTCATAATAACATTCGTCTTTGCTGACTTCGATTTGCTCTTTGTAGCTAAAGCCCACCAACTCACGAGTGGGCTGCACATACACTCCTTTGAAGTCAGTGTCCGACCCAACCGTATTTGTTCCGTAGGCTTGACTTCCAACGATGGTTTTGAAGATTATTTTCATTTTTGTTTTAAATTGTATTGAAATAATTAGCCCACAGATTGGACAGATAGAACGGATTTTCACAGATTTAGTTTAACATTTTATCCGTGTAAATCTGTTAAATCCGTAAAATCTGTGGTCTAATTTTTCGTAATTCTCTTTTCACTCACTCTTTTAACTTATTCGCAAATGGTTTTTGATAATCAGGTTTAATGATTTTCCAGATTACTTGGTCGTAAGGTTGTTGGTCTAACATTTTGAACAAAACAGAAGGAAATTGACAAGTTTGGAAATAAATAGCCGTCGTTTTTCTATCTTCTAAAATCTTAAAATCCAGTTTTGCTTGTGCTTCAATTTCGGCAAAATTATCCAATAATTTTGCGTGCGTAATTTTCACCCAATCATAAAATTCATCAGGAACTCTATCCAAAATTGGCAATAAATCTTGTCCTTCTTTCAAATATTCCCAAATATTCAAAGTAGAAACTTGCGTAATAATTCGGTGAATGCGTTGATATTCATCAAATTTAACTTTCAAACGATATCCATTCTTGAATTTTACGACAAATCCTTCTTTATTTGCCTCTTCCAATTCTTTCAATTTCGACAAATCGTTTAAACCATCGTAACGATTTACCATTTCAAAACCGATATTTTCCAAAGGAGTTTCAACGCCAGTTTCGGTATCAACAATTGCTAATAAAACTAATTTTCGTTCATTTCCATAATCCAAAACAATACGGTTTTCGGGATAAATAATCTCGAATAAATACGTTTTTGATTTATCCAATAATGGAATCACGTCCGTATATTGTGTATGTAACATCTCCGTTGCCACCTGCGACTGCTCACTTACAAATGACCCACGAGTAGCGATATGCGGCTTGTTTTCAATCCAATATAAAACTCCCAAAGAACCATCCATTTTCTCAAAAACCTCAAAGAAATCATTTGGGACGATTTGATTTTCAAATTCTCCCAAATTAAAAAACTTCTGAAACGGACGAGCCACGATTTTATAATCACCATCCAAAATTAATCCACGGCACGCCAAAGTAATTTCATTCCAAACACGGTCGTATTGAGCTTTTGCAGTATAATTATAAATATACAAATCCGCAGCTGGGTGTTTGTTTACATTGATGTAGTTATCGGCAATTAGTTGGTTTAGTTGTTTTGTGTTCATTTTGATTGATTTATGATACAAAGTTAAAAACTCACTACGCAGTCTATCTGCGTAGATAAAAAATAATTTAGATATTTATAAAAATTCACGATTTGCAAATTGCGAATCGTGAATTTAAAGGCAAGCAGATTTTAGCAGATAAATAAATCCTTTTAAATCTGTCTTGCTTGCATCAGCGTAATCTGCGTTCCAATCTGAATTTCAAATCTAACCAAATGCCCGCAAACCGCAACGCCCTCATCCGCTACAAAACCATTGATACTTGTCTAAGAAACCGATTCATAAAATGGACGTTGGAAGATTTAATCGAAAAAGTATCGGATACGCTTTATGAATATGAGGGCATCGAAACCATTAGCAAGCGAACAATCCAGAATGACATTCAGATGATGAGGAGTGATAAATTGGGCTATTTTGCTCCAATCGTAGTTTTAGAGAAAAAATATTACACTTACGAAGACCCAAATTATAGCATTACCAACATTCCAATTTCAGAAAATGACCTTTCCAGCATGAATGAGGCCGTTGAAATGCTAAAACAATTCAAAGGCTTTTCGAACTTTGAACAATTGAATGAGGTCGTTCAAAAATTGGAAGACCACGTTTATTCGGTAAGAAAAAAGAAGAACTCAGTAATTGATTTTGAGAAAAATGATAATCTTAAAGGGCTTACGTATTTAGATATTTTGTACCAATCGGTGGTTCAGAAAAAGGCAATAAAAATGACTTACCAATCCTTCACCGCAAAAGAAGCAAACGTATTTTTCTTTCACGTTTGGTGGCTAAAAGAATTTAAAAATCGTTGGTTTGCCGTGTGTGTTCGCAAAGCAAACGGAGGAATTTCAAATTTGGCTTTGGATAGAATCATTGACGTGGGATTATCGAATGATGTGGAATATGCTGATAATGAAGGTATTACACCCGAAGAATATTACACAGATGTAATTGGAGTAACGGTAACAAACCTCCTCCCGATGAAATTAAAATTATTTGTCGAAAAATCACACGCTCCATACGTGAAAACAAAACCGCTGCATTATTCCCAAAAAGTATTAGAACGCCAAGAAAAGAGCATCATTATCGAAATCAACGTACAACATAATTATGAATTAGAACGAGAGATTTTAGGCTTCGGGGAAATCATGAAAGTACTTGAACCAGACAGGTTTGCAAAGAAAATTAAGCACCGATTATCGAAGGGAGTTATGAGTTATGAATTGGTATCATTGCGAACGTAGTGACACAATCTGTTAATTATGAGTAGAAGATTTCAAACTCAATTGCACCATTTCAACAGATTGCTTCGTTGCACTCGCAATGACAGCACTTATAGAACTAAAGATTCAAAACCCCCTTACGCCTCCGAGAAACAGTAGCAATAAGGTTATTTTGCATAATTAATTGGTTTTCGTCATTATCATAATCCAAGACAAATTTTGGATTTACCATAAAAGATTTGTGAACTCTTAAAAATCCTTTTGCTTGAAGAATATCTTCATAAGAATGAATACAATGGGCATACATTCGGGTTTTACCATCCTGTAAATGAAAAAGGGTATAATTTCCTTCACCTTTAAGCATGACGATACGGTCAATGAATATGGCAATGTTTCTTTTAGAATCGACGGTCAAAAGAGCGTCACGATGTGCTGTTAGATTAGACATAAGTTTTATTTGAGATAAGACGTTAAAGGGAATTGGGTTCATTAAGCAATCATAAAAAAACCTTTACAACTACTTAGTCGTAAAGGTTTTTTATTTGGTAACAGATTTTGAGGAAATTTTGAAAAAATATCTAAGAGACAGTGACGGGAAAGTTTTTAAAACAAAAAGTCCTCACAAATTTCTTTATGAGGACTTAAGATGGTGGTCTAACAAGGATTCGAACCTTGGACCCCCTGCTTGTAAGGCAGGTGCTCTGAACCAACTGAGCTATTAAACCAATTTTTACTTTAATGGTGGTCTAACAAGGATTCGAACCTTGGACCCCCTGCTTGTAAGGCAGGTGCTCTGAACCAACTGAGCTATTAAACCATTTCCCGTTTCTTTTAACGTGGTGCAAAATTACGGCTTATCAAGTAATTATGCAAGCCTAAATATCTAAAAATTAACAATAATTTTATTTGCGTTGATTATCAGATAATTAGCAACGAAAATAAAATGAATAATCTTACGCATACTGCCGTTTCCGCCAATATCCTTTCAATAAACCAGCCAAAATCAATATGACAATCGGAATAATGAGATTAACGACTTGCCAATATTCACGTTCGTCTTGCAAAGCTACTTTATCTAATGGACGCAAAACTACTTCTTTATTTCGTGCCGTGATTACGCCATCATCATCCAAAAGGTAATCAATGGCATTCAAAACAAAATCTTTATTGGCAAATGTATTACCCGAATATTTATCAAAACCCAAAGGCAATGGGGTATTTTGTTTTTTGTCGAAATCATTTACAGGAATATCTCCATCCGAACATACAATTATTTTTGATGGTTTTCCTGTTGCTTTGAAAGTAGCAGAACGTGGGTCGCTCGGTAAAATTCTATTATTGAATAATGATTCAAACTTGCCTTCCAACAAAATCCCAACGGTTTGTACGCCCGCTTTGTATTCGTTGGCATCTAATTTTTTATTCGCAAAATTATAACTCATCACCGCAGGCGCTTTCAAAATTTGGGTGTATTTTGAAGTCATTAACAAGGGAATTTTCGTAATACCATTGGCTCTGACGGTATCTAATGACCCAACGTATTTAGTGTAAACAGCATCTAAATTCTTGACAATTGGCGAGTTGCCAAAAGTATTTATCAATGGATAATATTGCCATGGCACAAGTTGAATATTGGCTTTATTACCAAAATTACCAACATCTAAAGGAATGGCGGCACACATTTGGGCATCTTTAATCAAATTTGGGTTTAGGCGTACACCATATTTAAAAAGCAAATCTTCTAAACCCACACTCTGAACTTGCGCCAGACTTCCCTCTCGTGCCACAGAATCCACTTTAACGGCATCCATAAAGAATAATGCTTTGCCGCCATTGATAATAAATTGGTCAATTTTATATTTATCATCGTCACTAAAAACTTGGTCAGGTTTCATCACTAACACGGCATCCAAACCATCAAGTGTGGGCGATTCTCGTAAATCAACGGGATAGAGTTCGTAGTTTTTCTTCAATGCACCAATTAAATCCAATTGATTGACTGCGGGTAGTTTTGAATAATTGACAAAAATACCAATCTTCTTTTTCTGAGTAGCCGTAACATTCTTGATGGCAGAGGCCAATTGATATTCAACGCCTTCATAAGACTGATTAAGAATTTCTTGGGGTGATGACATTTTATTACCTTTCAACAAAAGCGTGGCAATTTCTTTGTCTTTGTAGGTAATTACGGCTCCTGGAATAATCAAACTCTGGGTTTTCTTACCGTCCTCGGTTGCCATCGCATTGGTGGGTGGAATACCTTTTTGAGCCAATTGAACTATTTTTTCGTTACGAGTTTTTTCGTCTTTATATTCTGAATTAAGGTCAATAAAAGCATATTTTATTTTTGTTCCTCCATAAATCTGAAATTCATCTAAGGTTTCATGCACAGCATTTTCCAAGCGTTTGAAGCCCGCAGGAATGCCCTTACCCGTCAGATACACCTTCACATATACCTCATCATCAAGGTTTTTGAGGAGGTTTTTTGTGGCATCATTTATCGTAAACCGTTTTTCTTCGGTAAGGTCTATTCTGAAAAAGAAGTAATTGGCAAGGACATTTAAGCCAATTACTGCGGCAATTACGAGAAGAATTTGAAGGATTTTATTTTTCATGTGGTTGTAAACAAGAATGGCACGCAAAATATAGTTTTTACTAAATAGTTTTCTGATAACGCTTATAAAGAAAAGTTATTTTAATCGTTTATATTTCTTCAAAAGTGTGCATTTTTTGATGGTAATAATTTCAATTAATTCTTCTTCAATAATATTCATTGCGATACAAATCTACAAAAATCATTCTCAAATCATTCATTTTACCTCTAAGAATCCATTGCTCCTACTGTCTTTTGCAAAGACTTCGAAATCACCAAAGCCATTGCTTCCGCCGATTCGGTGGCAAATAGATGCTGCGTCATTTGTAGAAGATTTTCATTGTAGAAATCGGGTTTAATCGTCTCATTATTAAGCTGATAAATAACATCACAAACCACTAAATGATATTGCCGAGAAATGACATCGTAAATAATAATTGGATTTGAGATACTATTATCACGCTCAAAACAAAGTAGAAAAACAGGAAAATCGAACGTTCCCATTCCATTCATTGTAGCGGAAAGTTCAGCATCGTAATATTCGTATTTTAAGAAAGTATGCGTAAAATTCCGTTTGGTTAAACAGGCAGAAAGTTCTTCTAATTTCTGAGTCATTTCCAACACTGGCGTTTCTTGAGAGGAGAATTCGGCAAAAGGTTTCCACTGATTTGTGCCTAAATCTAAAAATTCAAGAAAGGGTTTTGCTAAGTCTAATTTATAATCAAACATGGAATAATTGGGCGCAAAATAACCTGGATAAAAAAAGTTCATGCCTTGATTTTTACTGAAATCCATTTTCAAAAACATCAAGTATTTTCCGAGACTATACTTCTGATAATCAGGGTCATAAAAGCACGTAATACCCGTTGATGCATCTTTTCCTAAATCAAAAAATCCGCAGGCAATTAGTTGTTGGTTATCGTAAATACAGATTTCGTAGGAATCAAAAATATTGCTCAATTTATCATCATACAAAAGGTGCGTCAAGGACGGAGCCGCATCAAAAGGAACGTGATTTCTATATTTATTGAACAGAATTAAATGCTCAGGCGTGAGCGCAATCGAAGGTTTAATTTCTACCCTAAATCGAACATTTAGCTTTTGGAGTTTTTGTTGGGTTTTACTGGGTTTAAAGGTCAACAAATCAATTCTTAACCAAATGGCACTAAAAAGTAATCCATTGAATTTCAAGAAATTAGTCGTAAAAATAGCCTGCCCCATTCTAAACCAACCGATTGCTAAGTATTCGTCTAATTCTTCACCGTTTAATAATTTTTGTGGATAATGTAATTCTGCGAGCATTGATTAGATTTATGCGGATTTTATTGATTCACAAAGGTAAAAAAATAAGTTTGTTCTATAAGAACCTGTTTAAACTTATTACTTTCGGTGTAAATAGTTTCATTTTTAACCGAATAGTAATAGACCAAAATTTATTCACGATAGCGGTGATATGATTCACAAATTATGGTCTATCAAATTAAAAATGAATTCGATTTCCATACAAAACGAAAAGTTTAAATAGGTTCTAACTAAAAACGGCATCACTTTGAGCGATGCCGTCCTTCAATTCTATCTAAAATTTATCACAAAATCCCTTCCATTGCTTGATTTTCTGCAAAAGGCTGCTTGTAAATTCGTTTACCCGTTGCTTTAAAAATCACGTTGGCCAAAGCACCGCCCGTTGGGGGCAAAGCAGGTTCGCCTAAGCCCGTTGGGTCGATACCATTATTGATAAAGTGAGCTTCAATTTCTGGTACTTCGTTGTATTTTATCAATCTGTAGGTATTAAAATTATTCTCTTGCGGAGCGCCATCTTTGAAACTCAATTTGCCGTACATCGCATGACCAATGCCATCCACAATAGCGCCATAAATCTGATTTCTTGCACCGCTTTCATTAATTACAATCCCACAATCCGTTACGGCATATACTTTTTTCAAAGTTGGTTTACCTTTCTTTATCTCAATTTCTGCCACTTGGGCTACGTAAGAATTGTGTGAAAAATAAACACTAAATCCTTGATGAACATCTTTTTTGGATTT